>DATILH010000216.1:0-20239 GCA_035476655.1 Variovorax sp. | reverse complement strand
CCGCACACCTTGCGTGTGGGAGAACAGCTGTACACAGCTGAGCACATCGTCGTGGCCACCGGAGGACGGCCAACAATCCCCCCAATCCCGGGGAGCCATCTGGGCTTGAATTCCGACGACTTCTTCGCGCTCGACACCCGACCCGAGCGCGTGGCGGTGGTGGGTAGCGGCTACATCGCCGTCGAGTTGGCTGGGCTGCTGAATGCCTTCGGCTCGCACGTCGAGCAGTTATTGCGGCGCGACGCGGTGCTGCGGGAATTCGATACGTTGGTGCAAGCAGCGCTGATGCGCGAAATGGGGGCGTCGGGTGTCAGCTTTCTGACGGGCGTGGTGCCGGCGCGCCTGGAGCGTGGCGCCGATGGCATTGTGCTGGTGGCAGAGGATGCGCGTCGGCTCGGACCCTACGACGCCGTGTTCTGGGCCATAGGGCGCGAACCGGTGACGGCAGGCCTGCAACTCGAACGCGCCGGTCTCGCCACCGATGCGTCCGGCTTCCTGCTCACCGATACCTACCAACGCACGCCGGTCGCTGCCATCCACGCCATCGGCGACGTGACGGGCCGTGCCGCGCTCACGCCGGTAGCGATCGCGGCTGGCCGGCGCCTGGCCGATCGCCTGTTCGGCGGTCGCCATGAGCGGCACCTTGACTACGAATGGGTTCCGACGGTTGTGTTTTCGCACCCGCCGGTCGGCACCGTGGGGCTCACTGAAGAGCAGGCCCGCGCGCGACACGACCTGGTTGAGGTCAAGAGCACCGCTTTCGTGCCCATGTACTACGCCTTGACCGAACGCCGCCAGCGCAGCGAGATGAAGCTGGTGCTCGCCGGTGAGCAGCGGCGGATTGTCGGCTGTCACATGGTTGGCGACGGCGCAGACGAGATGTTGCAGGGCTTCGCGGTGGCCGTGCGTATGGGCGCTACGTTCGAGGACTTTCAGGACGCGATGGCCATCCACCCCACCAACGCTGAAGAGATGGTGACCATGCGCTAAGTGGATGGTTGCGACGCTAACAGACTCTTGACGGTCCGGGCCGTCAAGCTCAACCGCGATGCCTGGATTGGTTAGGAACGGCCGCTTTGCGCCGTTTCAATCTCGCAAGCCCAAGGTCGGTTCAGGGCCCCATGCAGCCTTTCGCGACTTTCCGTTCAGCGTTCTCGCGTCCACGATTACTGAAACGCCACTTCCGCAAAACTCCGCAGCTTTCGGCTGTGCAGCCGGCTCGAACCCTCGCGCCGCAGGATCTCGATCGCCGCCATGCCGATGCGCAGATGCTGCTCGACCCGCTCGCGATAGAAGTGGTTGGCCATGCCCGGCAGCTTGATCTCGCCGTGCAGCGGCTTGTCGCTCACGCACAGCAGGGTGCCGTAGGGCACGCGGAAGCGAAAGCCGTTGGCCGCGATGGTGGCGCTTTCCATGTCCAGCGCGATGGCGCGGCTCTGGCTGAAGCGGCGCTGCGGCTGGTTGCCTGGCAAGAGCTCCCAGTTGCGGTTGTCGGTGCTGGCCACGGTCCCGGTGCGCATGATGGTCTTGAGCTCGGCGCCCTGTACCTGCGTGACCTCGGCCACCGCGCGTTCCAGCGCCAGCTGGATCTCCGACAGCGCCGGGATCGGCACCCACAGCGGCAGTTCCTCGTCCAGCACATGGTCCTCGCGTACATAGGCGTGGGCCAGCACGTAGTCGCCCAGCTGCTGGCTGGGGCGCAGGCCGGCACAGTGGCCCAGCATCATCCAGGCATGCGGGCGCAGCACCGCGATGTGGTCGGTGATGGTCTTCGCATTGGCCGGGCCGACGCCGATGTTGACCATGGTGATGCCGCCGTGGTCCTCGCGCACCAGGTGGTAGGCCGGCATCTGCGGCAGACGCGGCGGCGGCGTGCCCTGGGTGCCGTCGAGCAGGGCGGCAAACTTCTCCGAGCAGGCGCCGGCCGCCAGTCCGCGCCGGCGCGTCACCACGTTGCCCGGCTCGATGAAGGCGATGTACTCGCTGTCCGGGTCGGTCATCGCCTCGCGCCCCAGGCGCACGAACTCGTCGATGTAGAACTGGTAGTTGGTGAACAGCACGAAGTTCTGGAACCAGTCCGGCGCGGTGCCGGTGTAGTGGCGCAGGCGGTGCAGCGAATAGTCGACCCGCGCCGCGGTGAACAGCGACAGCGGCTGCGCCTCGCCCGGCCTGGCCTCGTGCGTGCCGTTGGCGATGCCGTCGTCCATCGCGCCCAGGTCGGGCAGGTCGAACACGTCGCGCATCAGGGCGCGCCGCTCGGCGTTCATCTGGCCCTCGATGTGGTCGTTCTCGGCAAAGGAGAAGTGGATCGGAATGGGCTGCGTGCTGGTGCCGATCTCCAGCTCGATCCGGTGGTTCTCCAGGAGCAGGCGGAACTGCTCGGCGTAGTAGCCCTTGAAGAGGTCGGGCCGGGTCAGCGTGGTCTCGAAGCGGCCGGGGCCGGCGACAAAGCCGTAGGAGAGGCCGGCATTGGCGACCGGCGTGAGGCGAGAGACGGTGTGGGTGTGCACCCGCACGAAGGGGTAGCAGGCGCGCACCCGGCCCGGCATGGTCTCGCCGGCCACGAAGCGCACCATGGCGTCGCGCAGATGGTCGAGGCCGGTGCGGTAGATGTGCTCTACCTGTTCGAGCGCGGCCTGGGGATCGGTGAATCGGGCCGGGGCAATGAAATCGGGCATGTGCGACATGAGGTCATTGTGCCCCTCCTGCAAGTCAACCCACGCTCGGTTCCCGCATCGTCACGAACTCCTCGGCCGACGTCGGATGGATGCCGATGGTGCGGTCGAAATGCGCCTTGGTGGCGCCGGCCTGCATGGCCACGGCAAAGCCCTGCACGATCTCGCCGGCCTCGGCACCCACCATGTGCAGGCCCACCACGCGGTCGCTGGTCTTGTGCACCAGCAGCTTCATGAAGGTGCGTTCGCTGCGCCCCGACAAGGTGTGGCGCAGGCTCTTGAATTCGGTGCAGTAGACGGTGATCTCGTCGTTGTAGCGCTTGCGTGCCTCGCGCTCCGTGTGGCCGCATGTGGCGATGTTGGGATGGGTGAACACCGCCGTCGGCACGAAATCGTAGTCCGGCGGCTGGCGCGGCCCGCCGCGCCGCTTCGGGTCGGGGAAGAGGGCGTCGACCACCACCATGGCCTCGGCCAGCGCCACTGGCGTGAGTTGCACTCGGGTCGAGACGTCACCCAGGGCGTAGATGGCGGGCACGGTGCTGCGGTACTGTTCGTCGACGCGAATCGCGCCGTTTTCGTCGAGTTCCACGCCAGCCTTCTCCAGCCCCAGGCCCTGGGTGTTGGGCATGCGGCCGGTGGCGAAGAGCACGGCATCGGCGCGCAGGTCCTGGCCGCGGTCGAGCACCACCACGCGCTCCTCGCCCTCGCGCCGGATCGACGCCACCGTCACGTTCAGGCGGATGTCGACACCGGCCTTGCCCATCTCGCTGGCGATGAAATGCCGCACATCCTCGTCGAAGCCGGTCAGCACATGGGCGCGGCGCTGCAGTTGCGTGACCTTCGCCCCCAGCCCGTTGAAGATGGAGGCGAACTCGCAGGC
This sequence comes from Variovorax sp., assembly GCA_035476655.1. Lineage (GTDB taxonomy): Bacteria > Pseudomonadota > Gammaproteobacteria > Burkholderiales > Burkholderiaceae_C > Variovorax. The sequence continues at coordinate 16,684 of DATILH010000216.1, read as the reverse complement.
GATGTAGCCGCCGCCCACCACCACCAGGCGCTTCGGGAAGGGCTCCAGGTCGAACATGGCGTCGGACACCAGCGCGTGCTCCCGCCCCGGAAATTCGGGCACGAAGGGCTGGCCGCCGGTGGCGACGATCACATGCTGCGCCGTGTAGCGCTTGTCGCCGACTTCGATGGTGCGCGCGTCGGCAAAGCGCGCCCAGCCGCGCAGCAAAGTGACACCCGGGCCTTCCAGCAGCTTGAGGTAGACCTCGTTGAGGCGGCCGATCTCCTTGGCGCGTTGCGCCTTCAGGTGCTGCCAGTCGAAGCGTGGTGCTTCGGGCAGGCGCCAGCCGTAGCCGGCCGCCTCCTCGAAGGCTTCGGCATAGCCGGCGGCGTAGCTGTAGAGCTTCTTGGGAATGCAGCCGACGTTGACGCAGGTGCCGCCCAGCGCGCCGGCCTCGGCCAGTGCCACCCGCGCGCCGCGGGCCGCCGCCATGCGCGCGGCTCGCACGCCGCCGCTGCCGCCGCCGATGACGAAAAGGTCGAAGTCGTGGGTAGAAGAAGAGCGCATCGGGGTCCTCCGGAGCGGCCACTGTAGCCGCATGCCGGGGACCGCGCTTCCTGGTCAGGGACGCTGCTGCTGATCGCCAGGCTGCCCGTTGCCGCGCTGGCGCTGGCCGCCCTGCGCCTGCTGCTGCTGCTGCTGGCGCTGTTGCTGCTCGCGTTGCCGGGCCTGCTGCTCGGCCTGCTGCTGCACTTGTTGTTGTTGCTGCCGCGCCGCCTGCTCGGCCTGGCGCTGAGCGTGGGCCTGCTGCTGCTCGGCCTGACGGCGCGACTGCTCCTGCTGTTGCTGCGCCTGGCGCTGCGCGTGGGCCTGCTGCTGTTCCATCTGGCGGCGCGCCTGTTCCTGTTGCTGCTGCGCCTGCATCTGCGCTGCGCGCTGGGCCTGTTGCTGCTCGGCCTGGCGTTGCTGGTGCGCCTGCTGTTGCTCGGCCTGGCGGCGCGCTTGTTCCTGCTGCTGTTGCGCCTGCATCTGCGCGGCCCGCTGGGACTGTTGCTGCTGCTGTTCGGCCTGGCGACGCGCTTGCTCCTGTTGCTGCTCCCCCTGGCGCCGCGCCCGTTCCTGGCGCTGTTGCATCTGCATCTGTTGCGCCTGCTGCTCCGCCTGCCGCTGTGCGCGTTCCTGCTGCTGCTCGGCCTGGCGTCGCCCCTGCTCCTGTTGTTGCTGCACCTGCATCTGCGCGGCTCGCTGGGACTGCTGCTGCTGTTCGGCCTGGCGACGCGCTTGCTCCTGTTGCTGCTCCCCCTGGCGCCGCGCCTGTTCCTGGCGCTGCTGCATCTGCATCTGTTGCGCCTGCTGCTCCGCCTGCCGCTCTGCGCGCTCTGGCTGCTGCTCGGCCTGACGGCGCGACTGCTCCTGTTGCTGCTGTCGCTGCTCACCCTGGCGGCGTGCCTGCTCCTGCTGCTGCCCTTGCTGCTCCATCTGGCGCCGCGACTGCTGCTCCTGCTGCTCGGCCTCACGTCGCCTCTGCTGTTCCTGCTGCCCCGCTTGGCGCTGCATGTTTTCCTGTTGCTGCTCGGCCTGGCGGCGCGACTGCTCCTGCTGCTGCCTTTGCACCTGTTGCTGCTCCTGTAGGGCACGGCGCTGGACGTCCTGCTGCTCGCGCCCGGCACGCTCTTGGGAACGCGCCTGGTCGCGCTGCCCCTCTCCGAAGCGCTGGCGCCAATCCGGCTGCTGGCGCGCCTGGATCGCCTCGGGCGGCACCGCGGAGGAGCGCCGGCCGGCGAAGTCCATGCCGCCGGCCGCGCGGCCAGGGCCGGTCAGGCCTGCCATCGGCACCGGCGGGCGGTCGAGCACCCGCGCCTGGTTGAGCACCCGCGGGTCGGGCGGCCGCACATGGTCGCGCCGCGAGATCGGGCTGCCGCGGCCGAAGCGGTCCGCCGGCACCGCCGTGACGGCGTTGGGCAGGGCGCGGTTGGCATAGGCGGGCGCGTCGCGGGTGGCCATCGCCATGCGGTTGGCGCGCTCGATGTAGCGGTCGCTGGCGCGGTAGCCAGGACGCCAGCGGTCGCCCGGCGCCAGCGGGAACCAGCCGACCGCCGGCCTGCCGCCGCGCGCGGTGAAATTGGCGCCCGGCGCGCCGCCGACAAAAGCCACCAGCGCCGGCGAATACACCGGCCGCACATGCCGATGCCCCGGCACCCAGCACCAGCGCCCGCCGACGCGGGTCCAGCGGCCATAGTGGAAGGGGGCGAAGCCCCAGGGCGCGCGATCGACCCAGGTCAGGCCCCAGGGCGCCACGGTCACCCAGTAGCCGTCGCTGTAGGGGGCCCAGCCGGGGTCGACCTGGCTGGGGTACCAGACGGCGCCGTACTCCGGCACGTTCTGCCATTCGCCGTACTGGTCGAGCTGCTGGTAGCCCGGCACTTCACGCGAGATGTAGCGCGCCGATTTCGACTGCTCTTCGGCCCGGTTGCGTGCGGCGAGCCATTGCTCGAAGTCCGATGCCAGGGCCTGCGGCGCGCCGCCCGACGCCAGCTCGCGGCCGGTGTACACCGCCTGCTGCCTGTTTCCGAGTTCCTGCACCTGGCCGTTCTCGCCATAGACCGTGACGCTGCCCTGGGCCACCATGATCTGGGTAGTGTCATTTTGCTGATCGACCAGCACCCGGTAGTCGCCCGGCGCGCGCACCACCATGGACAGGTTGCCGGTGCCCAGTTCGATGCGCTGGCCCTCCAGCTCGCTGCGCACCCGCAGCTGCAGGCGGCCCTGCTGCACCGTGACGCGCAGCGCCTGGTCGTTCAGTTCGTCGATCGCCAGGTGGGTCTGGCCGCCCATGCGCAGGGCCGTATCGCCCACGTAAAGCTCGGCGCGGGCGTTGCCGTCGGCCCAGATGCGGTCGCCCTGGGTCATCGGGCGATTCGGGATGGTGTCGTACCAGCTGTCGTCGCCGGCCGGCGACATGCTCAAGGCGCCCTGCTGGGAGTTCAGGTAGGCCACGCGCCCGGGCGGGTCGCTGTCCTGGGCCGCTGCCTGCAAGGCCAGGCCGGCGGCCAGCAGCAGCACCAGGCATCGAAGGAGAGCTCGCAACGTTGTCATGCCCCTATCAACGTGCGAGCCGAGGCGGGGGCTGTCAGCCGCCGCCTACTTTCGTGTCGCTCACTTGTAAAGAAGCTGCGGCAGCCACAGGCCGATCTGTGGCCAGATGTAAAGCAGCACGATCGCGATCACCTGGATCCCCATGAAGGGCAGCATGCCCAGGAAGATCTGGTTGAGCGTCACGTGCGGCGGGCTCACGCCCTTCAGGTAGAAGGCCGCCATCGCCACCGGTGGCGACAGGAAGGCGGTCTGCAGGTTCAGCGCGACCAGGAGACCGAAGAACAGCGGATCCACCCCGAAGTTGTCCAGCAAGGGAATGAAGATCGGCATGAAGATCACGATGATCTCGGTCCATTCCAGCGGCCAGCCCAAAAGGAAGATGATGACCTGGCTGAGCACCAGGAACTGCACCTTGCTCAGGTTCATGCTGAGCACCCATTCCTCCACCAGCGCCTGCCCGCCCAAGAGCGCAAAAGCGGCCGAGAAAATGGCCGAGCCGACGAAGAGCCAGCACACCATGGCCGAGGTCTTGGCAGTGAGGAACACCGATTCCTTCAGCACCCCCAAGGTCAGGCGGCGGTAGGCGGCGGCCAGCAGGAAGCCGCCCAGCGCGCCCATGGCGGCCGCCTCGGTCGGCGTCGCCAGGCCCAGCACGATCGAGCCCAGCACCGCCAGGATCAGGATCATCAGCGGGAAGAAGGATGCCAGCAGCATCTTGAAGATCTCGAGCCGGGCGAAGGAGAGGAACAGGTAGAACAGGGTGACGATGGCGCCGAGCACCGCGAAGGTGGCCCACCACCAGGTCGGGGCGGGCTGTGTCTTGGCGCCTTCTGGGGCAGCTGCCGCGCCCGGAGGCTCCTGCGCCGCGGCGGCCGCCGCTCCCGCGCCCGGCGGCTCCTGTGCCGCGCTGGCGCCGGGCGGCTCCTGTACGCCGCCTTCGGATGGCGGCTCCTGCAAGCCGCCCCCTTCGGACGGAGGCTCCTGCACCCCGCCGGCCGCGCCCTCCGGGGCGCTGCCGCGCTCGGCGCCGATTTCCTGAATGTCGTACTCGGCCGCGGCGCGCACCGTGGTCACGGCCTCGTAGCTCGTGATGGCCAGCAGCGCGAACAGCGCGCCCGGCAGCAGCACGATGCCCAACTGCTTGAGCAGGTGCGACAAGGGCACTTGCGCATTGAGCTTGCCCTTCATCGCTCCGACGAGTCCTGCCAGCGCATGCTTGCCGCTGTCCAGCGTGATTCGCTGCGTCAGCGGCGGCAGCGTCACCGCGCGGTCGGCGGCCGACAGCGGCGGTGCCCAAGCCGGCTTGATCCAGGCCACCAGGATCACGTACACGATGTAGAGCGAAGCCAGCATCAGGCCCGGGAAGAAGGCGCCGGCATAAAGCTGCACCACCGACACGCCGGCAGTGGCGCCATACACGATCAGCAGCACCGAGGGCGGGATCAGGATGCCCAGGCAGCCGCCGGCGGTGATGGAGCCGGCCGCCAGCGGAATGCTGTAGCCGGCGCGCAGCATCGCCGGGAAGGCCAGGAGGCCCATCAGCGTGACCACCGCGCCGACGATGCCGGTGGCGGTGGCGAATATGGTGCAGGTGACCAGCGTGGCCACCGCCAGCGCACCGGGCAGGCGCGCCATCGCCAGGTGCAGGCTCTTGAACAGCGTCTCGATCAGGTTGGCGCGCTCCACCAGGTAGCCCATGAAGACGAACAGCGGCACCGCGATCAGCACGTCATTGGCCATGGTCTTGTAGGCCGCCTGCACCATCAGGTCGAGCGTGTGGGTGGTGTTCCTGTCGTAGGCGAACCAGGTGAAGATCATCCCCATGCCCATCAAGGTGAAGGCGGTGGGAAAGCCCAGCATGATGGCCACCACCACCAGCGACAGCATCAAGAGGCCCAGGTGGCCGTTGGTGATGGTTTCGGCACTCAGCATCACGAAGAGTGCGCCGACCACGACCAGGGCCATGAAGGTGAGGCCGAACCAGAGTTCCTTGCGGATCTTCATGGCTTGGCCTCCTTCGCCAGCACGACCTTGTCGAGCGCCTGGATGTCTTCGTCGTGCACGTTCACCATCTCCTTGAGTTTGTCGACGTCGACTTCCTCCACGTCCTGCTCGCGCGAGGGCCAGTAGCCGTCGCGGATGCACTGCACGCAGCGCACGATCTCGACCAGGCCCTGCAGCAGCAAGGTGATGCCGGCCAGCGGAATGATGTACTTGAAGGGGTACAGCGGCAGCGGCTCGGCCGAGAAGGTCTGCTCGCGGATCGCCAGCGACTCGCCGGCGTAGACCCAGCCGGCATAGGTCAGCGCGACGATGCCGGGCAGGAAGAACAGGATGTAGAGCGTCAGGTCGATGATGGCCTGCGTGCGAGGCTGGAAGAAGCCATAGAGCACGTCGCCGCGCACATGGCCGTTCTTGCTCAGCGTATAGGCGCCGGCCGTCATGAACAGGGTGCCGTACAGCATGATCTGCGCATCCAGCACCCAGGCATGCGGGTGATTCAGCACGTAGCGCGAGAACACCTCCCAGCTGATGAGCAGCGTGAGCCCGACGGCGCACCAGGCGAAGGTCTTGCCGATCCAGGTCGAGAAACGGTCGACCCTCAAGAGAAACGATTGCATGACAGGAGTCCCCGCAGCCACCAGGCCGCACAAAAGAAGGGGCACCCTGGGTGCCCCTTTGCTGCTAAACGTTCCGGCTCAGCTCTTCTTGGCGCCGAAATAGTGGTTGTAGGCCATCTTGAAGTCAACCGTGTAGTCGTTGGCCCACTGGCCGGCGCGCTGGGCGAAGGCCTTCTGCGAATCGAGCACCTTCTTGAACATCGGGTTCTCGGTGGACTTCTTGGCCACCGTCTTGTCCCAGGATACGAGCTGGGCGCGCAGGATGGCGTCGGGCGTCTTGTAGAACTTGATGCCGGCCTTCTTCAGCTCGATGTAGTCGGCCGAGTTGCGCTCGATCGCCTTCCAGCTCATGTCGGCGCTGGCGGCCTGCACGCCGTACTCGATGATGGCCTTCAACTCGGGCGCCAGCGCATTGAGCTTGCCCTTGTTGAACAGGATCTCGAACTGCTCGCCCGACTGGTGGAAGCTTTGCAGCATGCAGTTCTTGGCCACGTCGGGGAAGCCCAGCACGCGGTCGCTCGATGCGTTGTTGAACTCGGCCGCATCGATCAGGCCGCGGTCCAGCGCCGGCACGATCTCGCCGCCGGGCAGCGGGTTCACGGCCACGCCCATGTCGGTGAACACGTCGACCGCCAGCCCCACCGTGCGGAACTTCAGGCCCTTCAGTTCCTCGGCCTTGGCAATCGGCTTCTTGAACCAGCCCAGCGGCTGCACCGGCATCGGGCCGTACAGGTAGGAGGCCACGTCCAGGTTCAGACTCTTGTAGATCTCGTCCAGCAGCGCCTTGCCGCCGCCGTAGTTGTGCCAGGCCAGCACCATGTTGGCGTCCATGCCGTAGCCCGGGCCGGAACCCCACAGCGCCAGCGCCGAGTTCTTGCCGTACCAGTAGGCCACCACGCCATGGCCGCCGTCCAGCGTGCCCTTGGCCACCGCGTCGAGCAGCTGGAAAGCCGGCACCACCGAGCCGGCCGGCAGCACCTCGATCTTCAGGCGGTTGCCCGCCATGTCGTTCACCTTCTTGGCGAAGTCCTGTGCGTACTCATGGAAGATGTCCTTGGCCGGCCAGGTGCTCTGGAAGCGTAGGGTGGCGGTCTGCGCCATGCTGACCATGGGTGCGGACATCGCACCGGCGGCCACGGCGGCGCCCTTGAGCAGACTGCGGCGGCGGGTCGGCTTGTTCACTGTCATTGCATGTGTCTCCAAAGTTGGTGTGCCCCGGGAATGGGCGCAGCCTCTCATCTTTGACACGTGACCATTCGTGACAAAGAGGGTTTTCACGAAGGGTCGAAAATTCAATGTGGACGAGGCGTACCAATGCGATCCAAGCCTTAAGCAGAAACCCCTAGCGAACAGAGGAAAGAAGCACCATGACGAAGCCCGATGAACAACGAATGGGCGTGCGCCCCGCCGAGGGCTATGCCGGCGACGTGACGCCGGAACAGGCTGCGGCGTGGGTGGCGCAAGGCGAGGCCGTGCTGGTCGATGTGCGCAGCGATGCGGAGCGCGAGTGGGTGGGCTATGTACCCGGCGCCGTCGGCCTGGCGTGGAAGCAGTGGCCGGGCATGGCCATGAACCCCGGCTTCGACGAAGGCCTGCGCGCCGCCGTGCCGGCCGGCAAGAAGGTGGTGATGCTGTGCCGCAGCGGCGTGCGCTCGATCGCCACCGCCCGCCGCGCCACCGACCTGGGCCTCACGGCCTACAACATCCTCGAAGGCTTCGAGGGCAATGCCGATGGCGAAGGGCACCGCGGCAGCCAGGGCGGCTGGCGCTACCGCGGCCTGCCCTGGAGGCAAAATTGAATTGCCCCTTCCAGTAGCGCCGCGGAACCGGCTTCGCCGGGCCGCAGGGGCTGCCCCCTAGAGGTCCCCTAGAGGGGGTACTCGGCGACACGAAGTGAGCCGATACGGGGGTGGGCTAAAGTTTTGGGATGCGCAGCTTCTGGCCCGGATAGATCTTGTCCGGGTGCGAAAGCATGGGCTTGTTGGCTTCGAAGATCGCGTTGTACTTGTTGGCGTCGCCGTAGTACTTCTTCGAGATGGCCGAGAGCGTGTCGCCCTTGGCGACGTCGTGATACTGCGCCTCGTCGGCCGGCGGGGCATTCAACGAATTCTCGACCGAGACCACGCCGCTCACGTTGCCGGCCGCCAGGCTGGCCTTCTCCTTGGCCTCCTGGCTGGGCGCATCGCCCTGCAGCGTGACCTTGCCCGAGGCCCCGTCGTACGCGACCGCGAGGTTGGGTATGCCCAGGTTCTGCTTGTCGATGTAGGTCTTGATGGCCGCCGAGGCCGCAGCGTTGGCGTCGGCCGGTGGCGTGGCCGCCTGGGCCGACGAACCACCGAACAATTTCTCGCCGGCTTCCTTGATGAAACTGAGCAATCCCATGCGACTTCCCCTTTGGTTGGTGTTGAAAAGCGGACCACTTTAGCGGCGAATCGTGATGGCTGCGAGTCGGACATCGCGCCGAAAGCAAGCAAATGCAAACCGGGCAACCGGGCGAGTCAGTGGCCATAATGCCGCGCATGGCATTCCTCGCGATCGATATCGGCAATACGCGCCTGAAGTGGTCCATGTTCGAGGCGCCGCGCCCCGGCGCCGCGCTGTTGGCGCATGGCGCGGAGTTCCTCGACCACATCGAGCGGCTGGCCGAAGGCCCTTGGGCCGAACTGCCTCCTGCTGCCTCGATGCTCGGCTGCGTGGTGGCCGGCGACGCGGTGCGTCGCCGCGCCGAGGAGCAGATCCACGAGCGCTTCGACTGCGCCGCGCGCTGGGTGGTGCCCTCGCATGCCGAGGCCGGCATCATCAACGGCTACGACCATCCCACCCGCCTGGGCGCCGACCGCTGGGTCGCCATGATCGGCGCGCGCCATCGCATGCTGGCCGAAGGCCCGGCACAGCCGATGGTGGTGGTGCTGATCGGCACCGCGGTGACGGTCGAGGCGGTGGACCAGCACGGCAGGTTCCTGGGCGGCCTGATCCTGCCGGGCCACGGCATCATGCTGCGCGCGCTCGAGTCCGGCACGGCCGGCCTGCATGTGCCCACCGGCGAGGTGGTGGAGTTCCCCACCAACACCAGCGACGCGCTCACCAGCGGCGGCACCTATGCCATTGCCGGCGCGGTGGAACGCATGGTGGCGCATGTGCGCGAGCACTGCGGCCAGGACCCCGCGCGCTACATGACCGGCGGCGCCGGCTGGAAGATGGCGCCGGCCATGGCGACCGAGTTCGAACTGGTCGACTCGCTCATCATGGACGGGCTGCTCGTCATCGCCGAGCAGCGCCTGCTCAACGCGTAAGGCCTTCGACGGCCTGGAACATCGCCTGGCGCGCCTGGCTGATGATCTGGCCCTTCCAGGCATCGGTGTCGGTGTAGAAGGCCTCCAGCATCCGGGCCCGGATGGCCTCGGCCAGTTCCGGCGCGGCCTTCTCCGGATACTTGTGCAGCCAGTGGTCGGCGCGCAGTGCGCCGGTGACTTCCAGCATGGGCAGGGTGCCGTACTCCAGCGCGATGGCGGTGAACTCGGCCTGCGGGCATTCCTGGTAGACCGCATTCCACATCAGGCCGTTCAGCAGGGCGGAACTGGAGGAGCCGTCGTAGATGGAGGTGACCGGATGCGCCTGGCTGCCCCACCAGGCGTTGGCGCGGGCGTAGGCCGCCTTGTCGTCCCTGCAGGCGAAGATGCGTTCGCCATGCCCGTTGGGGCCCAGGCCCGTGTGCAGGTCGATCCAGGCCAGCTTGCGCGCGCTGCCCGCCTGCTCGCGCAGCACCTGGCGGAAGGTCTTGTTGCTCCAGGTCGGCGCGTTGCCGCCGAAGAACAGGCCGTCCGGGAACTGGTATTGGCCGGCTGTCACGGCGGCCTGGTAGGCCTTGATGCCGTGTTCGGCGATCCAGGCCTCGATGGCGGCCTGGTTCTGCGCGGTGGGTGGCCATTCTTCGGGCAGCAGCAGTGCATGCAGCTGCGCGTAGGCTTCGTTGGCCGGCAGCGGCTTCTTGCTGAAATCGACGAAGTTGCGGTTGATGTCCACGCCCTCGTGCGTGACGCGCCGGCCCCAGGAGAAGCCGTGCGGATTGAGCGCATGCACGTACAGCACCGCCACGCCGGCGGCGCGCGCCTTTTCGCGCCACTCGTCGTCGCGCAGGGCGAACACCTGCACGCCGCTGCCGCAGTGGCCTTCCGCGCCGTGGCAGGCGCTGGTCAGGACGAGCAGCTGGCTGGCATCGGCCGGGCCGTCGAGAGCCACGTCCATGGCCAGCTCTTCGCCCTCGCGGCCTGTCAGCGGATGCGGGTGCGCCTGTACCGTGAGGCCGGCCGCCAGGCAGGCCTGCAGGAATTTCTGGCGCGCCTGCGCGTAGCTGGGCGAGAAGGCCTCGACCACGCCGATCATGCTTGCACCGCCCGCGGCGCGTTCAGGAATTGCTCGGCCATTTGCACCCACATGGTGGAGCCCAGCGGGATCAGGTTGTCGTTGAAGTCGTAGCTGGCGTTGTGCAAGGTGCAGGGGCCGGCGCCATGGTGCATGTCGCGGTGCATGCCGTCGCCGTTGCCGATCCAGGCGTAGGCGCCGGGCCTGGCCTGCAGCATGAAGGAGAAGTCCTCGGCCGTCATCGCGCCATCCTGGCGCAGCACGTTGCCTTCGCCGACGACGCCGGCCATGACCTTGCGCGCAAAGTTTGCTTCGGCCTCGGTATTGATGGTGGGCGGGTAGGTACGGCTGAAGTTGAAGTCGCAGCTCGCGCCATGGGCAGCGCAGATGCCTTCGGCAACTTCCTTCATGCGTCGCTCGATCAGGTCGAGCACCTCCAGCGTGAAGGTGCGAACCGTGCCCTTGAGTTCGCAGTTGTCGGGCGTCACCGTGGGCGCCTCGCCGGCGTGGAACATGGTGACCGAGATCACTCCGGCCTCAGTCGGCTTCATGTTGCGGGTGAGGATGGTCTGGAAGGCCTGCACCATCTCTGCGCCGATCGGCACCGGGTCGATGCTGGTGTGCGGCAGCGCCGCATGCCCGCCCTTGCCGCGGATGGTGATGTGGAACTGGTTGCTCGAGGCCATCACCGGCCCCGGGCTCACCGCGAACTGGCCGACCGCCATGCCGGGCCAGTTGTGCATGCCGAACACGGCTTCCATCGGGAACTTCTCGAAGAGGCCGTCCTTGATCATCTCGCGCGCGCCGCCGCCGCCTTCCTCGGCTGGCTGGAAGATCAGGTAGACGGTGCCATCGAAGTTGCGATGCCTGGCCAGGTGCTGGGCTGCTGCCAGCAGCATGGCAGTGTGGCCGTCGTGGCCGCAGGCGTGCATCTTGCCGTGGTGCTTGCTGGCATGGGCGAAGGTGTTGAGCTCGGTCACCGGCAGTGCGTCCATGTCGGCGCGCAGGCCGACGGCACGCGGGCTCGTCCCGTTTTTCACGATGCCCACCACGCCGGTGGTGCCCATGCCGCGATGGATCGGGATGCCCCATTCGGTGAGCTTGGCCGCCACCAGGTCGGCGGTGCGCACTTCCTCGAAGCAGAGTTCCGGATGGGCATGGATTTCACGTCGCAGCGCGGCGATGCCCGGCGCCTGGCCGACGAGCGAGTCGATGAGTTTCATGGGTGCAGTCTAGCCCTTGGCGAAAGCGCGCGCGCCCCGCGCTCCGACTTGTCCGACAATGGCCCGCATGCCCCACGCCCTTTCGAACCGCGCCCTGGAAATGGCCCAGACCCTGGTGCGGATGAACACCGTCAGCGCCAACAGCAACCTCGCACTGATCGACTTCGCGCGCGACCATCTGCATGGCCTGGGCGTGCGCAGCCGGCTGACCTGGAACGCCGACAAGACCAAGGCCAACCTGTTCGCCACCCTGGGCGCGGGCAAGCCCTCCGGCATCATCCTGTCGGGCCACACCGACACCGTTCCCTGGGACGGCCAGGAATGGAGCGTGGACCCGCTCGCGGGCAGCGTGCAGGACTGGCCGGGCGAGGAGGGCGCCGACGGCCGCATCGAACAGATCGGCCCACGCCTGTACGGCCGCGGCAGCGCCGACATGAAGGCCTTCATCGCCATCGCGCTGGCCAATGCCGAGCGCTTCCTGGAAAGCGAGTCGCCGTTCGCGGTGCATTTCGCCTTCAGCTACGACGAGGAAGTGGGCTGCTTCGGCGTGCGCGAACTGATCGCCGACATGAAGGAGGCCGGCGTCAAGCCGGTGGCCTGCATCGTCGGCGAGCCGACCAACATGGTGCCGGCCATCGCCCACAAGGGTGTGTACCGCTGGCGCTGCTGCGTGCGCGGCAAGGAGGCGCATTCCTCGCTCACGCCGCAATCGGTGAATGCCATCGAGATGGCGGCGCGCATGGTGGGCAAGGTGCGCGACATGGCCGAAGGTTTCGAGAAGAGCGAGCCGCGCTACGAGGGCTTCGACGTCCCCTTCAGCACCGCCAGCGTCGGCCAGTTCCACGGCGGCATCGCCGACAACGTGGTGCCGCGCGACGCCGAGTTCCGCTATGAATTTCGCAACCTGCCGACCGCCGACGCGCTGGCCATGCAGAAGGAGGTGCTGGCCTACGCCGACAAGCTGCAGGCCGGCATGAAGAAGGTGGCGCCCGATGCCGGCGTGAGCTTCGAGACCATCTGCGAGATCCCCAGCTTCCTGGCTTCGGCGCGCGACCCCGTCACGCGGCTGGCGCAGCGCCTGTCGGGCCACAACAGCACCACCCTGGTGGCCTTCGGCACCGAGGCCGGCATCTTCAAGAGCGCCGGCATTCCAACCGTGGTGTGCGGGCCCGGCAGCATCACCCAGGCGCATCAGCCGGACGAGTACGTCACGCTGGAGCAGTTGGCCCGCTGCGAGGTCTTCATGCGCGGCCTGGCCTTGACCAAGACCATCGACTGACCCGCGACACGGATGGCCGCCGCGGCGCAAGAAGACCTCCAGGCCCGGCGCCTCACGCGCATGAAGTGCATCGCCCTCGGCCTGCTGGGCGCGGCCGCCTGCGTCTACGCGCTGGCCATCGCGATGGAAGAGCGGCACATCGCCTGGGGCTACGTGGCGGCTTTTGCCGAGGCGGCCATGGTAGGCGCCATTGCCGACTGGTTCGCGGTGGTGGCGCTGTTCCGCCATCCGCTGGGCCTGCCGATTCCGCACACCGCCATCATTCCCGAGAACAAGTCGCGCATCGGCGCCAACCTGGCGGGCTTCATCTGCAACAACTTCCTCTCTACCCCGCAGGTGCTGGCCAAGCTGGAGCAGTTCGATCCGGCCGGCCGGCTGGCGCATTGGCTTGCGCAGGGCGGCAATGCGCAGCAGCTGGGCCGCCTGGGCGTGGCGGCGGCGCGCTACGGGCTCTCGGCCTTCGATGACGAGCGGGTGCGTGCCTTCCTTGGGCGGGCGGCGTCCAGCGGGCTGGCCAAGGTGGACCTGTCGCAGCTCGCCGGCCAGGCATTGGAGGCGCTGACCGAGGGCGGGCGCCACCAGGCCCTGCTGGACGACGTGCTGCGGCAGGTGGCTTTGCTGGTGGAAGGCGAGGCGGTGCAGGAGCACATCACCGAGGCGATCGCGCGCGAGATCAAGGCGCTGCGCTATGTCGGGCTGGACCAGGTGGCGGCGCGGATGGCCACGCGCAAGGTGGTGGCGGTGGTGGCCAGCACCATCGGCGACCTGGCGGCGCAGCCCGAGCACCCGCTGCGCTTGCGCTTCGATGCTTTCACCCACGAGTTCATCGATCGACTGCAGCACGACGCGGCCTTCCAGGCGCGCGGCGAGAAGCTGCGCGCCGACCTGCTGGCGCATCCGGCCCTGGGCCAGTACCTGCACGGCCTGTGGGACGAGTTGCTGGCCTGGCTGCATGCCGACCTGGGGCGGCCCGATTCCTCCATCGGCGCACGCATCGCTGAACTGGCCACGACGCTGGGTCAGCGGCTGGAAGCCGACGCGCCGATGCGCCACTGGATCAACGAGCAGATCACCGGCGCCGCGCCGCTGGCGATCGAGCGCTACCGAGAGGACATCCGCCGCTACATCGTCGAGCGGGTCGATGCCTGGAACACCGACGAGATGACGGTGGAACTGGAGCGCAATGTGGGCCGCGACCTGCAGTTCATCCGCATCAACGGCACGCTGGTCGGCGGCCTAGTCGGCCTGGGCATCCACGCGCTGACGCTGTGGATGCGCGGCGTTCAAGGTTGAATTTCTAACTTTCGCGCATTTCAAATGCGAAAAAGTTGGATTTCCAGTCGGCAAATGCTAACCTACGCGTGTTTGATATACGCAAAAGTTAGAAAATGGCTCTTCATCTCGTCGGTGAGACGATCGACAAGACTCGCAGTCACTATCTGGCCGGGACGGGCCGCCTCGTCCAGCTGATGCGGGGCATCTACGTTGATGCCGACGATGACATCGACCAGACCGTGCTGGCCCACGCGGTGCGTATCGCTCGCTACCTGTACCCGAAGGCCTATCTGTCCGGGGCCGGCGCTGTCGGGCTGGGCCCCACTCCTGACGGCCGCCTGTACCTGAGCGGACAGCGCGTTCAGCGCACGCGCATCCGCGCTCTCGAAATCATCCAGAACAAGGCGCCGGCCCGGCCTTCGGTAGCCGATGCCGTCGTCGCCGACAGGCTTGGCGAATTCACCGTCCCGGTCTCCGCCGTGCGGCAACGCTTTCTCGAAGCCTTCCGCATGCGCAGCGAGCACGCCGCTGCCGTCGACGCCGCCATGCGCGAAGCGATCGCGGCGCGGCTTGTCGAAGAATATGGAGATCCCAAGGCCGCCAGCGATGCCGTGTGGGCCCTTGCGCGGGAGAACGAGTGGTATCGCGAGGGCGAAGGGGCAGAAAGGTACCTGCTGCATCGGCGTGCAGACGTCGCCGTCAGGAACGAAGCGGCCTTCGACCTGCTGGTTGCATGGCACGGGCTCCCCATCGGCGCGCTCGCCCACGACGGCTTCGAGTGGCGCTGGCGCGCCACCAAGGATGGCCCGGCCCTGCCGCCCGTCGTGCGACAGACGGTGCCCGGCAAACTCCCGCCCTTCATCGTTTCGTTGCTGCCCGAGGGCTGGCTCGAATCGGTATTGCAGGGCGCCCGCGACGAGCGCAGCGTGCTGCGCTCGGGTCGGCGCTACATGTCAAACATCAACATCGTCGGGTCGGCGGGCGACTTGGCAGCGCTTCCCGCGGACCTGCTGACGTACAGGCTCGACGCCTTCGCGACGGAAGGGCTCTTCACGGGGGTCTACGCAGGCCCCGGCAGAAGCGCGATCGAACGCGACTTCGAGCATCGACTGGCGGCCCTTTACGCGAGCCCCGACATGCCGCGCCTGTCGGGCGTGCAGATCAAGGCCCCGATGCGCCTGGATGCCCGCGGCATGCTGTTGCCGAGCGTGGGCACGCCCTTCACGCACATCCTGAAGCCCGCGGGCACCAGCGGCTTCGAGTCCTTGCCGCTGGTCGAATGGGTCGGGCTGGCGCTCGCGCGCGGGATCGGGCTTCCCGCGCCGCAGGCTGCGCTCGTCCGCATGCCCGACGGCATGCCGCCCGCCCTGCTGGTCGAACGCTTCGACATCCGCGACCGGGCCGACGATGCGCGGTGGCTGGCCATGGAAGACATGTGCTCGGCCCTCGATCTCGAGCCGCACGCCAAGTACAGCGCGACCATCGAGCGCGTGGCGCGTGTGGTCCGCGCACTGTCCACGGCGCCGCAGGACGATCTGCTACTCCTCCTGCGCCGCGTGCTCTTCGCCTGGCTGATCGCCGACGGCGACCTGCACTTGAAGAACATGGCCCTGCTGAAGACGGCCTACCGCGGCGAGACGGCGTTTGCGTCGGTGCGCTTCGCACCGGTCTATGACGCGCTTTGCACGCGCGTCTTTCCTGGGCTCGGGCACGACCGCATGGCCCTGAAACTCTGCGGCAGGGACGAAGGACTGCGACGCGCCGACTTCGTCGCCCTGGCCGCGCTGGCCGGTGTGCGTGCGGCGGACGCCAACACCGCCATCGACGATGTGCTGCGCCGCTTGGTACCCGCGCTGGATGCGATCGCGCTGCCGGCGGCGCTCGAACTCGATGCGGCCGCGCAGGTCATGGTCGCGAAGATCCTGGCCGTGTGCCGCAGCAGGATCGCCGAGTTCGGCGGCGCTTCCGCAGGCGTCCCCGCCTGACGACTGGCTCAGACCCTGATCCGCCCGTCGCCGGTGATCATGGAGAGCTCGACGAACTTCGAAGCCACATGGTTGCGCGCCGAGAAGGACACTTCGAAGCCGCCGAACGCCTGCCGGTCGATGCTTTCCAGCCCGGCGATCAGGCCTTCGCGCGAGAAGCCGCGGCCGGGCGAACGACGCAGGCCCTCGAGCAGCACCTTGGCCGCCAGGTAGCCCTCCAGGCTGGAGTAGTTGATGCTGCCGGCGCCGGCCTTGCGCACGGCTTCCGCAAACTCGCGGGTGATGGCATTGGCCGAGTTGTAGGGCGAGGGCACGACCTGCGAGACCACCACGCCGGCCCCGTCCTTGCCCAGTTCGTCGGCCAGCGCCTGCGTGCCGACGAAGGACACGTTGTAGAAGGTGCCGCCGTAGCCGGCCTTGCGTGCCTCGCGGATGAAGGCGGCGCAGGACTTGTAGGCGCTGATCTGCACCACCGCGTCGGGCCGCGCCGCCACCAGCGCTTTCACCGCCGCTGCCACTTCGATCGAATTGCGCTCCACGGTGGCCTGGGCAACGGGCTTGAGTTCCTGCTGCGAAAGGGCCAGCGTCACGCCGTCCAGGCCGGCCTTGCCATAAGCATCGTTCTGGTAGAAGACCGCGATCTTCTTCAGTCCCAGGTGGGTGAGCTGCTTGACGATCAGCGCCGTCTCGTCGTTGTAGGAGGCGCGCAGGTGGAACACGTTCTTCTGGAAAGGCTCGCGCAGCGCCATGGCGCCGGTGAAGGGCGCGATGAAGGGCACCTTGTCCTTTAACGCCAGCGGCAGCGCCGCCAGGCTGGTGGGGGTGCCGATGTAGCCGAACAGGGCGAACACGTCCTCTTCGATC
>DATILH010000215.1:0-8516 GCA_035476655.1 Variovorax sp. | reverse complement strand
CAAACGGTACGACCAGGGCGGTCGCGTCGAAAAGTGCAGACATGGGAAAGCTCCAGAAGTTGAAAGCGATGTCCCATGCGGGCAGCAGCGCACGATCGTTCTCGTTGCTTTGGGTGCGGTCGCGGCGGGCATGGGGGGGATTCGGGGTGGCGCCAAGAGCCGAAGTGCCGGCCCTGGAAGTCCTGATAATGCCCGAAATTGTAGGCGCGCCGGCCTGATCGGGCGCGCTGCTGACGAGGGCATCCCCATTCATGACCACCCGCACCGTTTTCTTCGTGTCCGACGGCACCGGCATCACGGCCGAGACCTTCGGCAATGCCGTCCTGGCGCAGTTCGAGATCAAGCCGCGCCACATTCGACTCCCCTTCACCGACACCGTCGACAAGGCGCACCAGGCGGTACGGCAGATCAATCACACGGCCGATGCGGAGGGCGTGCGGCCGCTGGTCTTCACCACCCTGGCCAACTCCGAGGTGCTGGAGGTGATCGAGAACGGCAGCAAGGGCATGCTCCTGGACATGTTCGGCACCTTCGTGCGCCCGCTCGAGATCGAGTTGGCGATGAAGTCGAACCACCGCATCGGCCGCTTTTCCGATGCCAGCAAGAGCAAGGAATACAACGAGCGCATCGCCGCCATCGACTTCAGCCTGGCGCATGACGACGGCCAGAGCAATCGCGACCTGGAAGGAGCGGACTTGATCCTGGTCGGTGTGAGCCGCAGCGGCAAGACGCCGACCTCGCTTTACCTGGCCATGCAACATGGGCTGAAGGCGGCGAACTATCCGTTGATTCCGGAAGACTTCGATCGCCGGCAGTTGCCGCCCGCGCTGCTGCCGCATCGCAAGAAGATCTTCGGGCTGACCATCCAGCCCGAGCGCCTCTCGGAGATCCGCAACGAGCGGCGCCCCGGCTCGCGCTATGCGAGCCTGGAAAATTGCCGCCACGAAGTGTCGGAGGCCGAGGCCATGATGAGGCGCTCGGGCATCCGTTGGCTCTCGACCACGACCAAGTCGATCGAGGAGATCGCCACCACCATCCTGCAGGAACTGCGGCCGGAGCGGCTGATCTACTGATCGCCGATCAAGCCGGCGCCGACGTGCGGATCAGGTGATCGAAGGCGCCCAGCGCCGCCTTCGCGCCATCGCCGGCCGCGATGATGATCTGCTTGAAGGGCACCGTCGTCGCATCACCCGCGGCGAACACGCCGGGCACCGAAGTCTGGCCACGTGCGTCCACGATGATCTCACCGTGCTTGGACAACTCGACCGTGCCCTTGAGCCAGTCGGTATTGGGCACCAGGCCGATCTGCACGAACACGCCTTCCAGCTCGACCTTGTGCGCCTCGCCGCTGGCGCGGTCTTTGTAGACGAGGCCGTTGACCTTCTGGCCGTCGCCGGTCACTTCGGTCGTCTGCGCGTTGAGGATGATGCTCACGTTCGGCAAGCTTGCGAGCTTGCGCTGCAGCACTGCGTCAGCGCGAAGCTTGGTGTCGAACTCGATCAGAGTGACATGGCCGACGATGCCTGCCAAGTCGATTGCCGCCTCGACGCCCGAGTTGCCGCCGCCGATCACCGCGACGCGCTTGCCCTTGAAAAGCGGCCCGTCGCAATGCGGGCAGTAGGCCACGCCCTTGTTCTTGTATTCGTGCTCGCCCGGCACGTTGATGTTGCGCCAGCGCGCGCCGGTGGAGATCACCAACGACTTGGCTCTAAGCGAGGCGCCGCTCTCCAGTTGCACCTCGATCAGGCCATTGCCCGGCACCAATGCCTTGGCGCGCTGCAGGTTCATGATGTCGACGTCGTAGTCGCGCACATGCTCTTCCAGCGCGTGGGCGAACTTCGGGCCTTCGGTTTCCTTCACCGAGATGAAGTTTTCGATGCCCAGAGTGTCCAGCACCTGGCCGCCGAAGCGCTCGGAAGCCACGCCGGTGCGGATGCCCTTGCGCGCCGCGTACACCGCGGCCGCGGCGCCAGCCGGACCACCGCCGACGATCAGCACGTCGAAGGGGTCCTTGGCGGCGATCTTGGCGGCCTCGCGCTCGACACCGCTGTTGTCGATCTTGGCCAGGATTTCTTCCAGCGTCATGCGGCCCTGGCCGAATTCGGTGCCGTTGAGGAATACCGTGGGCACGGCCATCACCTGGCGCTCCTTCACTTCCTGCTGGAAGGTGCCGCCTTCGATCATGGTGGTGCGGATGCGCGGGTTCTGCACCGCCATCAGGTTCAGCGCCTGCACCACGTCCGGGCAGTTGTGGCAGGTCAGCGAAACATAGACCTCGAATTCGAAGTCGCCGTCGAGTGCGCGAATCTGTTCCAGCACCGCGGGCTCGACCTTGGGGGGATAACCGCCGACCTGCAGCAAGGCCAGGATCAGCGAAGTGAATTCATGGCCCATCGGCAGGCCGGCGAAGCGCGGGCCATGGTTCTCGCTCGGCCGGTTGACCGAGAAGGAGGGCTTGCGATGGCTGTCGTCGCGGCTCTCGCTCAGCTTGATCAGCGGCGAGGCTTGCGCCACGTCCTTCAGCAGCGACAGCACGTCCGCCGAGGCCTTGCTGTCGTCGAGCGAGGCGACGATCTCGATCGGCTGCGTCGCGCGTTCGAGGTAGGACTTCAGTTGGGCTTTGGTGTCTGCGTCGAGCATGAAGGACTCACTTTCAAAATCAGAAGGAAACAAAAAAGCCCGGGGCCGGCACAGCGCCCGGGCTCTGACACAAGGCAGGTGCTTAGATCTTGCCGACCAGGTCGAGCGAAGGCTTCAGCGTGGCGGCGCCTTCTTCCCACTTGGCGGGGCAGACTTCGCCCGGGTGGGCAGCGACGTACTGGGCGGCCTTGACCTTGCGCAGCAGGTCCTGGGCATCGCGGCCGATGCCTTCGGCAGTGATCTCCAGCGCCTGGATCACGCCTTGCGGGTCGACGATGTAGGTACCGCGGTTGGCCAGGCCCTGGTCTTCACGCAGGACCTCGAAGTTGCGGCTGATCTGCAGCGTGGGGTCGCCGATCATCGGGTACTTGATCTTGCCGATGGTCTCGGACGAGTCGTGCCAGGCCTTGTGGGTGAAGTGGGTGTCGGTCGAGACCGAATAGATCTCGACGCCCAGCTTCTGAAACTCGGCGTAGTGGTCGGCCACGTCACCCAGTTCGGTCGGGCACACGAAGGTGAAGTCGGCCGGATAGAAAAAGAAGACCGACCACTTGCCCTTCACATCGGCGTCGGAGACTTCGACGAACTTGCCGTTCTTGTAGGCGCTGGCTTTGAAGGGCTTGATGGCGGTGTTGATGACGGACATTCAGTCTTTCCTATGGATGGTTAATGAAACTCGCGAATCGATAGTATAAACACTATTGATGCCGCTTTTTAATAGTTCAACGCTATTGATGCGATTGCACACGACTATGTTTTGCATCAGCGAATGTTCAGGTGCGTAACTGTGAACACGAACGCCTATCAGCCTCACACTCATGCAGACCGCCTACGCATGGGCATTGGCTTGCACAGACCCGCGGCCGCCCGGGACAATCCCTTATTCACCACAACAAGAAGGAAGAAGCCATGAAGGGCGACCCCAAAGTCATCGAACACCTGCAAGCTCAACTCAAGAACGAGTTGACGGCCATCAACCAGTATTTCCTGCATTACCGCATGCTGAAGAACTGGGGCCTGGACAAGCTGGCCAAGAAGGAATACGAAGAGTCGATCGGCGAGATGAAGCACGCCGACATGTTGATGGACCGCATCTTCTTCCTGGACGCCCTGCCAAACCTGCAGGACCTGGGCAAGCTGCGTGTGGGCGAGGACGTGCCCGAGATCCTGGCCTGCGACCTGGCCAGCGAGCAAGGCGCGCAGGCCACAATCAAGGACGGCATTGCGCACTGCGAATCGGTGCGCGACTACGTGTCGCGCGACCTGCTGCAAGAGATCCTGGACGACACCGAGGAGCACATCGACTTCCTGGAAACGCAGATCTCGCTGATCGACAAGGTCGGCCTGCAGAACTACCAGCAGTCGCAGATGGGCGAAGCCGAATAAGCGCACTTCAACGCCAAGCAAGCGGGGCCACGGCCCCGCTTTTTTTTCGCCCCAACTTTACCTGCAAATAACATTCATTCTCATTCGCAAAGCTAGAATCGTGTACAGATGTCACTTGCCCCCGCCCACCCACGCCGCCGCGCCTACTGGCTGAAGACCCTGCACGAGTGGCACTGGGTCAGCTCGGCCCTGTGCCTGATCGGGATGGTGCTGTTCAGCGTCACTGGCATCACGCTCAACCATGCGGCTGACATCGAAGCCAGGCCCCAGGTCACGAGCCGCACGGCGGCGCTCGAGCCGGAACTGCTGCGCGGCGTCGCGCAGGCCTTGCCGGCCGCCAAGGAGACCCAGGGCAAGGCCGAACTGCCGGCACAGTTGCAAGCCTGGCTGCAGCGGAAATGGGACCTGGCCACCGCGGGACGCGCCGCCGAATGGTCGGACGAAGAGGTTTACCTGTCGCTGCCGCGCCCGGGCGGCGATGCTTGGCTGCGCCTGAGCCTTGTTGATGGCGAGATCGAATACGAGCGCACCGACCGCGGCTGGCTCTCCTACTTCAACGACCTCCACAAGGGCCGCCACACCGGACCGGCCTGGAGTTGGTTCATCGACATCTTTGCGGCCGCGGCGCTGGTGTTCTCGGTCACCGGCCTCTTCATCCTGAAGATGCACGCCGGCAACCGACCCTTCACCTGGCCGATGGTCGGCATGGGCCTGGTCATCCCGACGCTGCTGGCGCTGCTCCTTATCCACTGATTCCGAAGAAGAAAGAGGTTCCTTCGTGCAAGTTCGCTATTCGCTCGCGCTCGCATCGCTGCTGGGCGCGCCCGCCTTTGCCGCCGGCCTGTCGGTCAGCGTGGAGGTGCCGCGCCTGAACGTGGCCGAGTACCACCGCCCGTACGTGGCCGCCTGGGTCGAGCGTGCAGACCAGAGCGTGGCCGGCACGCTGGCTGTCTGGTACGACACCAAGACCAAGAACAACCCGGAAGGCGAAGGCACCAAGTGGTTGAAGGACTTGCGCCAGTGGTGGCGCCGCACTGGCCGCGAACTGGCGATGCCGGTCGACGGCGTGAGCAGCGCGACTCGCCCGGCCGGCAAGCACCAGATCAACGCCACCGAAGGGTCGGTGCAACTGCCCAAGCTGGCGCCGGGTGCCTACAAGCTGTACGTCGAGGCGGCGCGCGAAGTCGGCGGTCGCGAGATCCTGAGCATTCCCTTCCAGTGGCCGCCGGCCAAGGCGGAGCAGGCCCAGGTCGCGGGCTCCAGCGAATTGGGCGAGGTCCGGCTCGAACTCAAGCCCTGATCGAGATTCTTCCCTCAAGGAACGCAAGCATCATGAAATCTGTCCTTCGCACCACTGCCGTCGCCTGGGCGCTCGCCGCTGCCGCCAGCCTTGCCGGCGCACACAACGTCTGGCTGCTGCCTTCGAGCACGGTGCTCTCCAAGGCCGACTGGATCACGGTCGACGCCGCCGTCTCCAACGACCTCTTCTTCTTCAACCACAACCCGCTGGCTCTGGACAACCTGACGGTCACCGCGCCGGACGGCAGCGCCGTGCAGCCCGAGAATCTGGCCAAAGGCAAGCTGCGCAGCGTGTTCGACCTGAACCTGGCGCAGCCCGGCACCTATCGCCTCGCCGTGCTGAACGAAGGCATCTTCGCGCGCTGGAAAGACAAGGCAAGTGGCCAGGTCAAGCGCGCGCGCGGCACTGCCGACAACATCTCGGCGCAGATTCCGCCGGATGCCCAGGAAGTGGAAGTCACCCAGTCCAGCGGCCGCATCGAGACTTTCGTCACCGTCGGCAAGCCCACCCCGCTGCGCCCCATCGGCAAGGGGCTGGAGATGATCGCGCTGACAAATCCGAGTGACCTGGTGAAGGGCGAGAAGGCCAGCTTCGCGCTGCAGATCGACGGCCAGCCGGCCAAGAACCTGGAAGTCAGCCTGACACCTGGCCACACCCGCTACCGCGACAAGCTGGACGAGATCAACGTCAAGACCGATGCCCGCGGCCAGTTCAGCGTGACCTGGCCGCAGGCCGGCATGTACTGGGTCGAAGCAAGCACCACGGACGGCAAGACCTCGCTTTCTCTGGCCAAGGAGCGGCGCCTGCGCTATGCCGCGACATTGGAAGTGATGCCCTGACGGTGACCGGCCTTTCCTTCGCGGTGCGACGGCACGGCGCCTACGCCAATGCCGCCGTGCCGCGGCGCGCCGACCCCGCCAGCTTGCAAAGCCTGGCGGGCAGCACCATGGGCACCAGCTGGTCGCTGCGCTTCGACAATCCCGCGCTGCTGCCACTGGAGGCGGTGCGCGCCAGCGCGCTGGGCGCCTTCCAGTCAGTGATCGCGCAGATGAGCACCTGGGAGCCCGATTCCCAGATCAGCCGCTACAACCGCGCAGCACCGGGCAGCATCCATCGGTTGAAGCCCGAATTCGCGCAGGTGCTCGGTTGTGCGCTGCACTGGGCGCAGGCGAGCGAGGGCGCCATCGATCCGACGGTCGGGCCTCTGATCGGCCTGTGGGGCTTTGGCGAAGCCGCGGCGACCCCCGTCGGCCGGCCGTCGCCGGACGCCTTGCGCGCCGCACACCTGCACGTCGGCTGGCAGCGCCTGGCCTTCGATGCGCAGGCATCGACGCTGGCGCAGCCAGGCGGCTGCATGCTCGACCTGTCGGGCATTGCCAAGGGTTTTGCCGTCGACCATGCGGCAGCGGCGTTGCGCGATCTGGGCCTGCGCAATTTCCTGCTGGAAGTCGGCGGTGAACTGCGTGCCTGCGGCCGGCGACCGGGTGGCCTGCCCTGGCAGGTGCGCATCGACGCGGGGCCAGGACTCGAGTTGCAGATTGCGCTGTGCGACATGGCGATCGCCACCTCCGGGGACCGCTGGCACGCGCACACCGACGCTGCCGGCCAGCGCTGGTCGCACACCATCGATCCGCGCTCGGGCCAGCCGGCAACTCCCGCGCTGGCCGCGGTCAGCGTGCTGCACCACGATTGCATGCAGGCCGATGCGCTCGCCACCCTGCTCGCCGTGCTGGGCCCCGACGAGGGCCTGAACTTTGCCGAACGCCATGCGCTGGCCGCGCTGTTTGTCGTGCGTACGGGCGAGCGTCCTCATGTGCAGATGAGTCGCGCCTGGCCACACGACGGCGCATGAACGACGCCGCCATGCGCGCCCTGGGCGCGAGCGCCACCCTGCTCGCCTATGCCTCGCTATGCATGGCGGTGTTCTGGCGCGAACGCCGCCGCGCCGGGCAACAACGCCGGATCGCAGCCGAACTGGCTGGTGACGGCGGCAAGGTTCCCACCCTGGTCCTGTTCGGCAGCCAGACCGGCCAGGCCGAAGCGATCGCCTGGCAGACCGCCGGCTGGTTGCGCGACATGGGCGAGGCTGCGCGGGTGCTGTCACTCAACGAAGCCGGCGCCGCAGATCTGCTGCAAGCCCGGCGCGCACTGTTCATCACCAGCACCTATGGCGAGGGCGATGCGCCGGATGGCGCCAGCGTCTTTTCCGAGATCCTGATGGGCGCGGTGAAAGCACCCCTGTTGTCGGCCTTGCGCTATTCGGTGCTGGCCCTGGGCGATCGGCAGTACCAGCACTTCTGCGGCTTCGGCCGCGCTCTCGACGACTGGCTTTCGCGCGCGGGCGCCGCCCGCGAGCACGCGCGGCTCGAGGTGGACAACAGCGACGCGCAGGCACTGGCGGCTTGGCGCACCCAGGTCGGCGGCAGCGCGCCGCCCGACAGCGTGGCGCCAGCGCCCTTGCCCTGGCGGCTGGCAGCACGCGAGTTGATGAATCCGGGCAGCGCCGGCACGCCCGTCTTCCACCTGGCTTTCGCACCGCCGGAAGGCAGCGCGCCGCACTGGGAATCGGGCGACCTCGCGCAGTTGACGGTGCCTGGCGATCCGACGCGGCCACGCGACTATTCCATCGCCTCCATTCCCGGCGACGGCAGCCTGCATCTCCTCGTCCGCCAGGAGCAGCATGCGGACGGCAGCCTTGGCACAGCCTCCGGCCTGCTGACCTCCACCCTGCCGGTGGGCGGCGCGCTGGCGCTGCGCATTCGGCCGCACCGTGCTTTCAGGCTGGGAGAGAACGCTGCGCGCCCGCTGATCCTGATCGGCAACGGCACCGGCATTGCCGGCCTGCGGAGCCACCTGCGCGAGCGCGCGCGCGGCGGCCGGCACCAGAACTGGCTGCTCTTCGGTGAGCGCAATGCGCAGTACGACCGGCTCTACGGCGCCGAGATCGACGCTTGGCAGCGCTCAGGCGTGTTGCAGCGAGTGGACCGGGTGTTCTCGCGCGACCCGGCCGAGCGCCGCTACGTCCAGCACCGCCTGCTTCAGGTCGAAAGCGAAGTGCTGGCCTGGCTTGCGCGCGGCGCCGCCATCTATGTCTGCGGCAGCCTGCAAGGCATGGCCTCCGGCGTCGACGCCGCCCTGCGCCAGATCACCGGAGATGCCGCGCTGCGCGAACTGAGCGCCGCCGGCCGCT
>DATILH010000214.1:0-6388 GCA_035476655.1 Variovorax sp. | reverse complement strand
GGAATCGGCCAGCCAGATCTGGCTGGCAGGCCTGGGCGCCTTCGCCAAGGCGCAGGAAGAAGGCGGCAAGGTGTTCGAGGCCCTGGTCAAGGAAGGCCAGTCGATCCAGCGCAAGAACCAGGCCGCCGCCGAGGAGAAGATCTCCGAGGCCACCAGCCGCATGGCCACCATGGCCACCGACATCTCCTCGCGCGCCTCGGGCCAATGGGACAAGCTGGAAAACATCTTCGAGGAGCGCGTGTCGAAGGCGCTGAACAAGCTGGGCGTGCCCTCGGCCAAGGACATCGAGGCCCTGATCGCCCGCATCGACGAACTCAATCGCAACGTGGCCAAGCTCAGCGCCAAGCAGTCGTCGGCCACCGCCGACGGCGCCGCCAAACCGGCCGCCAAGCGCAGCACGGCCCGCAAGTCGACCTCGGCTTAAAACAACGTCGTTGTCATCCCGGGCTTGACCCCGGATCCATGCCAGTAGAGACGCGCTCTGCGTGAGCCACCATGGATTGCGGGTCAAGCCCGCAATGACAGCCGGCTGTCATGCCGGACTCGATCCGGCATCCAGGCTGCTCCGGTTACCGCTCAACATCCGAAGTCATGGATTGCGGGGCCGGGCCGGAGCGGCCATGCCTCGGAACGTGCATAGCGGAGGCCCGGCATTGGGCTCGCTGCACTGGACGGCTGCGCGCCCCGGGCGTTCCGCGAGCCCAGCCCGCAATGACAGCCATGCGATCACCGGCCTGACCCGGCCACAGTCACGACAGGGCGCCTCGGCGCCTTTTTTTTTGCCCGGCCGCTTTGCTGCAACGCAGCACGCCAAGCTGGACAAGCCACCTAAACTGCGCCTCCATGAGAACCAGAAAAAAAACCGCGCCGCGCATCGCGCTGGCCCTGGCCGGCGGTGGCCCGCTGGGGGCGATCTACGAGATCGGCGCCCTGTGCGCGCTCGAGGAGACCCTGCAAGGCCTGGACTTCAATGCGCTCGACCACTATGTGGGCGTGTCGGCCGGCAGCTTCATCGCCGCCGGCCTGGCCAACGGCATGACGCCGCGCGAATTGTGCGCGGCCTTCATCGAGAACGACGGGCATTCCGTGGGAGCCGACGAAATCTTCGATCCGGCCTGGCTGATGGTGCCGGCCTACGGCGAGTTCGCCCGGCGCGGCATCATGTTCCCCGGCCTGGCGGCCTCGGCCCTGTGGCGCGCCACCCTGGGCCGCAAGCCGGTGATGCAATCGCTGGAGCGGCTGGGGCCCGTCCTGCCCACCGGCATCTTTTCCAACGAGCAGGTGCACCGC
Source organism: Variovorax sp. (assembly GCA_035476655.1). GTDB lineage: Bacteria > Pseudomonadota > Gammaproteobacteria > Burkholderiales > Burkholderiaceae_C > Variovorax. The sequence continues at coordinate 5,098 of DATILH010000214.1, read as the reverse complement.
CAGCTCGAACGCCTGTTTTCGCGGCCCGGTCGCACCAATGACTTCCGCCAGTTGCGCAGCCGCCTGACCCTGGTGGCTACCGACCTGGACAGCGGTGAGGCCGCCCCCTTCGGCCGGCCCGGCTGGGACCATGTGCCGATCTCGCGCGCGGTGCAGGCCTCGTCCGCCCTGCCAGGCCTGTTTCCGCCGGTGGAGGTGGACGACCGCCACTTCGTCGATGGTGCGCTGAAGAAGACCCTGCACGCCTCGGTGGCGCTGGACGACGGCGTCGACCTGCTGCTGTGCCTGAACCCGCTGGTGCCCTTCAACGCCACCGCGCCGGACGCGGTCCGGGTGATGCAGCGCGGACTGCCGGCCGAGCGCCGCGCCATCCCGCGCATCGTCGAAGGCGGCCTGCCGGCGGTGCTGAGCCAGACCTTCCGCTCGATGATCCATTCGCGCATGGAGCTGGGCATGAAGCATTACGAGCGCGCCTACCCCGGCACCGACATCCTGCTGATCGAGCCCGATCACCGCGACCCCGAGCTGTACCTGGCCAACACCTTCAGCTACGGCCAGCGCCGCCAGCTGGCCGAGCACGCCTACCAGCAAACCCGGGCCATGCTGCGCTCGCGCCGCACGGCCATCACGGCCAAGCTCTCACGCCACGGCGTGTCGCTGCGTCCGGGCGTGCTGGACGAGCCGCGGCGTCACCTGGTGGCGCCGCGCAAGGCCCCCACCCGCATCGGCCGCGCCATTGCATCCTTGCAGGAGGCGATGGACGACCTGGCTCATATCGCCCGGCCGCCGGCGCGGCGAACTGCCTGAGCTCGCCCATGACCAAGAAAGCCCCCCGCCGCACGGCCGAACGCATCCTCGAGGTGACGCTCGAGCTGTTCAACCGTTTCGGCGAGCCCAACGTGTCGACCACGCTGATCTCGGCCGAGCTCAACATCAGCCCCGGAAACCTTTACTACCACTACCCGGCCAAGGATGAGCTGATCAATTCGCTGTTCGACCGCTACGAGCGCTCGCTGTCCGAGCTGCTCAACGCCAGCGACGGCGTGCGTGATGTGGAAGACGCCTGGTTCTTCATGCACACGCTGTTCGAGCTGATCTGGCAGTACCGCTTCCTGTACCGCGACCTGAACGACTTGCTGTCCAAGAACCGCAGGCTGGAAACGCATTTTCAGTGGGTGCTGAAGAACAAGACCCGGGCCGTGAAGGCCCTGCTCGATGGCATGAGCCGCTCGGGCGCGGTGAGCATCGATTCGCGCGAGCTCGACGCCACGGCCACCAGCATGGTGGTGGTGCTGACCTATTGGCTCAGTTACGAATACGTGCGCGACCCGCGCCGTGCGCTGGAACCCGAGAGCGCGCAACTGGCCTTGCTGCGCGGAGCGCACCATGTGCTCAATCTGCTGGTGCCCTATCTCGAACACGGGCAACGGATGCACCTGCTGGGACTGGTGAGCGCCTATGGAAATGGCGGCAATTGAAGAGTCGGGGTGCGCTATTTCTGCCACATCCACTTTCGAGGTCGCGATGCTCCGCCGGGCCAGTGATAGATCGCGCCGGCTTCAGTTTGAAATGCGTTGCCCCTTCATGATTCCCGTCAGAACTGACAGGTGGCAGCGCTTGCACCGCGATAAGGCATCTGTATCCTTGGCAGGCAACTCAACCAACAAGAGCGCGATCCGAGCCGCCCGCCCGAACCCGAGAGTGCGCAACCGGCCCTGCTGCGCGGAGCGCACCATGCGCCCAATCTGCTGGTACCCTCTCTCGAAAGGCAATGGATACACCTGCTGGGACTGGTAGGCGCCCATGGAAATGGCGGCAACTGAAGAAAATCGTGCAAGGAGACAAGCATGGCCAAATGGACAGCCTTCCCCCATTTGGGTGATTACGACTACGACGCTGCCAGTGTCAGGAGGCAGTGGGCCCGCTTGCATGCGGGCGACGCCGAACCTTTGCCTCAGGAGCCGCAGGTGCTCGAGGCCTGGGTGCTGTTCCACAACGGCGAATTCCAGAAGGCGGCCGAGACCGGCCTGAAGGCTGGCGGCGCCGGCGGCGCCGGCGTCACGGTGGCCAACAAGGCCACCTGCGTCTATGCCAATTACCTGGAAAAGAAAGAAAAGACCAAGCTCGACCTCTTCATGGAAGTGGCCGATCGGGCCGAGGCCCAAGCTTCCGGCGACGCCAAGAACCCCAACGCCTGGTATTGGCAAGCCTATGCGCTGGGCCGCTACAGCCAGGGCATCAGCGTGGCCAAGGCGCTGGCTCAGGGCCTTGGCGGCAAGGTCAAGGAAGCGCTGGAGCGCACCATCAAGCTGCAGCCCAAGCATGCCGACGCCTACGTGGCCCTGGCGGCCTTCCACGCCGAGGTGATCGACAAGGTCGGCTCGCTGATCGGCGGGATGACCTACGGCGCCAAGAAGGACATCGGCCTGAAGCTGTTCCAGGACGCGCTAAAAATCAATCCTGCCTCGGCCATCGCCATGATCGAATACGCCAACGGCCTGGTGATGCTCGAAGGCGACCGGCGCATGAAGGAAGCCACCAAGCTCTACGAGCAGGCGGCCGGCTGCAAGCCGGTCGATGCCATGGAACGGCTGGACGTGGAGATGGCACTGGCCGAGCTGGAAGAATAATCGCGCGCTTGCGCAACGGCACTTTGCGGCGCCCGCCTACACGCCTGCCCGGCCGCGGCCCGGCAGACTCGCGCCGATGAACATCTTCGAAGCCCTCCGGATCAGCCACGAAACGCAGCGCGCCCTGTCCGCGCAAATCCTGGAAACGCAGGGGGACACGCCCGGGCGCGCCCGCCTGTGGCGCGAACTCAGGCACGAACTGGCGGCCCACGCCGCGGCCGAAGAACGCTGTTTCTACAAGCCGCTGATCGATCACGATGAAAGCATGGCCCAGGCGCGCCACGGCATGGCCGAACACCATGCGATGGACGAACTGGTGGCCGACCTCGACAAGACGGAGCTGTCCTCGCCCGGCTGGCTGGCGCACTTCAAGAAGCTGCACGAAAAGGTCTATCACCACCTCGAAGACGAAGAGCGCGCGATCTTCCAGTTGGCCGGCAAGGTGCTGAGCCAGGCGCAGAAGACCGCGCTGGCCAAGGCTTATGAAGAGGAATTCGCGACGATCCGGCTGGGGGAGATGCCGGTGAGTTCGGCGGAGGGATAGTCACTCCCCCCAGGGAAGCATCAGCGTAACGATCGACAGCTTGGCGAACTCGGGCTCGAATTCGTCGATGATCTTCTGCGGCTGCGGGCACAGGCCGGTGTCGGTGATCACGCCGAACTGCACGCCGCCGCCATAACTGAGGATGGACACGCCCAGGCCGATATCGCCCGACTGCGGTACCCAGAACATGCTCTGCTCCAGCGTGGAGCCCAGGAACTTGAGCTTGTCGCGCGGGCCCGGCACATTGGTCATGACGGCCGTGGTCTTCTTGCCGAACAGGTTGAGCATCATGTCTTGCGCCGGCTTGATCAACAGGCCCGCCACCGCCAGCAGACCGAAGGCCAGCAGCGGCTGGGTGCTGCCCTTCAAGGCATTCATGCGCCGGCGCACTTCGTAGACCCGTTCAATGGGGTTTTCCATGCCGATCGGCAGCACCAGCGGCACCAGGCCGAAGCGGTTGCCCAGCTTGTAGGCCTGGTCGAGCGGGCGCAGGTTGACCGGGATCATGGCGCGGATCTCCTGGCCGTCGACCTCGTCGCCCAGCGAGCGCAGGTATTGGCCAATGGCGCCGGCCACGCACGAGAGCAGCACGTCGTTGATCGAGCAGTTCAGGGCCTTGCTCACCGCCTTGACTTCCTCCAGCGGAATTGGCTCGCACCAGGCCACGCGCTTGGCGCCGCGCGGCTGGCCCTTCAGGCGGGTTTTGGAGTCGTCGGGCATCAGCGCCAGGGCCGCGGCGTCGCTAACCACCTGGTAGGCCAGCTTGGCCAGGTCGAGTGAGCCGGCCAGGCCCTTCTGCGGGTCGCGCAGCATGCCCAGCGAGCGGGCCGCGCCTTCGCCGGCCGCCCCCAGGGCCTTCACGGTCATGTCGGTGAAGGGCTTGATGAGCGTGTCGGCGATCCAGTCTTCGGCGCCGGCCGGCGCATCCTTCTTGCGGCGCTCGGGCGGCGCGGCGCCGCCGTCGACCAGCGACATGGTCACCGAGATCAGGGCGATGCCGTCGGCGATGCAGTGGTGGATGCGCACGACCATCGCGCTGCCGCCCTGGTAGTCCTCGACCAGGTGGATCTGCCACAGCGGCCGCTTGCGGTCCAGCGGTTGCATGGCCAGTTCGCCGACCCGGTCTTGCAGCGCGGCCTGCGCGCCGCCCTTGGGCGAACGGGGCAGCTGCTCGCGCACCACATGCCGGGTGATGTCGAATGCCTTGTCTTCGACCCAGGTCGCGCCGGCCGCGTCTTCCACCACCTTCTGCCGGAAGCGCCCGTACTTGAGCAGGCTGTCCTGCACCCGCCCGCACAGCGCGTCGTAGTCGATGCCGGGCTTGAGCGTCCACACGCCCACGATCATCATCAGGTTGCTGGCCGAATCCATGCGCAGCCAGGCGGTGTCGACCTTGGTCATGCGCTCGCCGGCCAACCCCAGCATGCCGGTGGCCGCGCGTTTGGCGTTCTTCTGCACGATGCCGGCGGCGCGGCGCGCGCTCTTGAGGGGACCTGCCTGCGGGGCCGCTGTCTTGGCGGCGGCGATACGGGTGACCATGCGTTCCTTCCAGGTGGAGGCCGGCCTCTATTCTGGGCTGGGGCCTGCGCTTAAGATACCGCGAAGTTACCCGCAGACACCCGCAGAAGGTAGACGCGCTTCTCCACCACAATCCTTCCAGGAGCCCGCATGGCCGACCTCAAAGCAGCGTTCGAATCCGCCGTCGCCAATTCCAAGAGCCTCACCGAGCGGCCCGACAACGCCACCCTGCTGAAGATCTACGCCCTGTACAAGCAGGCCACGGCCGGCGACAACAGCGAGAAGAAGCCCGGCTTCGGCGACATGGTGGGCCGTGCCAAGTGGGACGCCTGGAACGGCCTGAAGGGCGTTTCGCGCGACGACGCCATGCAGCAGTACATCGACCTGATCGCCTCGCTCAGCTGAC
>DATILH010000213.1:0-23011 GCA_035476655.1 Variovorax sp. | reverse complement strand
GCCGCCTGCCCGTCTTTGCCGGCGACGACACCACCGACGAGAGCGGCTTTGCGGTGGTGCAGCCGCTCGGCGGCGTGGCCATCAAGGTGGGCAGCGGACCCAGCCTAGCGCAGCACCGGCTCGAGTCGCCGCTGGCCGTCTTCGAATGGCTCGCGGCTGCCCGCACTCCCACGCCGCCGCAGCGCACGTCCAGGAACAGCAAGAATGGGCCGAGGAGGGCCGGATGAACGACGAGGAACCAATGTCGATGCCCGTCGACGAGGAAGCGATCGCACAGCCCGCGGTGGCGCCACTCGAATTCCCGCCGCCGGCCGCGCCCTCGCTCTCGCTCGGCGTCATCGGCAATGGCGCCTTCAGCGCGCTCGTCGATCCGCGCGGGCGCATCGTCTGGTGTTGCCTGCCGCGCTTCGACGGCGAGCCGGTGTTCAATGCGCTGCTGCATCCCGGCGAAGAGGCCAGTGCCTGGGCCATCGAGCTGGAGGACTTCGCTACCGCGGAGCAGCAGTACGAGACCAACACCGCGGTGCTGCGCACGCGCCTCTTCGACAGCACCGGCCAGGGCATCGAGATCGTCGACTTCGCGCCGCGCTTCTTCAGCCGCTCGCGCTACTTTCGCCCGCTGACCATCGTGCGGCGCGTGCGCCCGATTGCCGGCACGCCGCGCGTGCGCATCGCGCTCGATCCGCGCTTCCAGTGGGGCCAGGTGGCTCCCACCCTCACGCGCGGCAGCAACCACATCCGCTACGTCGGGCCGGACTTCACCTTGCGCCTGACCACCGACGCCTCGGTCTCGCACATCCTCGGGCGCCAGCCCTTCGTGCTGTCGCGCGACTACAACTTCATGCTGGGCGCCGACGAGACGCTGACCGAGGGCATCGCAGACACGGCGCGCCACTTCGAGCAGGAAACCATTTCCTACTGGCGCACCTGGAGCAAGCGGCTGGCCATTCCCTTCGAATGGCAGGACGCGGTGATCCGCGCCGCCATCACGCTCAAGATGTCGCTGTACGAGGACACCGGTGCGATCGTGGCGGCCATGACCACCAGCATTCCCGAGGCGCCGGGCAGCCAGCGCAACTGGGACTACCGCTTCTGCTGGTTGCGCGATGCCTTCTTCGTGGTGCGCGCGCTCAACAGCCTGTCCGAAGTGGGCACGATGGAGGATTACCTGCGCTGGCTCACCAACGTGGTGGTGGGCTCGCGCGGCGAGCACATCCAGCCGCTGTACGGCATCGGCCAGGTAGATCAGCTGCCCGAGGCCAACCTCGGCCACCTGCCGGGCTACCGTAGCCAGGGACCGGTGCGCGTGGGCAACCAGGCGCAGGAGCACTTCCAGCACGACGTGTACGGCAACATCGTGCTGGGTGCGGCGCAGGCCTTCCATGACCACCGGTTGATGCGCCGCGCCGGCGCCGCCGAGTTCCCGCACCTGGAGGCGGTGGGCGAGCAGGCGATCCGCGTCTACGGCACGCCGGACGCCGGCATGTGGGAGCTGCGCACCCGCGCCAGGGTGCACACCAGCTCGGCGCTGATGAGCTGGGCCGCTTGCGACCGCCTGGCCAAGGTCGCGCGCACCATCGGCAACCCGGATCGCGCCGCCTACTGGCACGGCCATGCGGCGCGCATGCGCGAGGAAATCCTGGCCAAGTCCTGGTGCGAGGAACGCCAGGCCTTTGCCGAGAGCTTCGGCGGCCACGAGCTGGACGCCAGCATCCTCCTGATGGTGGAAGTGGGCCTGATCGACGCGCGCGATCCGCGCTTCATCTCGACCGTGGACGCCATGGAAAAGGCCTTGTGTGACGGCCCGTACATGCGCCGCTACGAAGCGGCCGACGACTTCGGCAAGCCCGAGACCGCCTTCAACATCTGCACCTTCTGGCGCATCGATGCGCTGGCCAAGATCGGCCGCAAGGCCGAGGCGCGCCAGATCTTCGAGACCATGCTGGCGGCGCGCAACCCGCTGGGCCTGTTGAGCGAGGACACGCACCCGGTCACCGGCGAGATGTGGGGCAACTTCCCGCAGACCTATTCGATGGTGGGCATCATCAATGCGGCGGTGCGGCTGTCGGCGCCCTGGGACTCCGCCATATGAGCCGGCTGGTCGTTGTCTCGAACCGCGTGGCCGACCCTCGAAAGCCTGCGGCCGGCGGCCTGGCCGTGGCGCTGGGCGAATCCTTGAGCCAAAGCGGCGGCCTGTGGTTCGGCTGGAGCGGTGCCGTCATCCAGGATGCTCCGACCGGCGAGGGCGAGCTGCACAAGCAGCAGGCTGGCAAGGTCCTGCTGGCCACCATCGACCTGAGCCGCGAGGACCACGACAGCTTCTACCTGGGCTACAGCAACGACGTGCTGTGGCCGGTATTTCACAGCCGGCTCGACCTGGCACACCTGGAGGCGGGCTTCATCGCCGGCTACCGGCGCGTCAACCAGCTCTTTGCGCGCAAGCTGATGCCGCTCTTGAAGCCCGACGACATCATCTGGGTGCACGACTACCACCTGATTCCGCTGGCGGCCGAGCTGCGCGCCATGGGCTGCAAGAACCGCATCGGCTTCTTCCTGCACATTCCGCTGCCGCCGCAGGTGATCTTTGCCGCAATTCCACAGCACGAGTGGCTGATGCGCTCGCTCTTCGCCTACGACCTGATCGGTTTCCAGGCCCGGCAGGACGTGCAGCACTTCGAGCACTACGTGCGCAACGAGGCGAATGGCGAGGCGATTGGCGAAGACCTGTTCCGCGCCTATGGCCACACGGTGCGCTGCGCCGCGTTCCCGATCGGCATCGACGTCGACGAATTCGCCGCGCTCACCCACGCCAAGGAAGCGCGTGACATGTACGAGACCATGAAGCGCGAGTACTCGAGCCGGCGCCTGCTGCTGGGCATCGACCGGCTCGACTATTCCAAGGGCATCCCGCAGCGGGTGCGCGCCTTTCGCGAGCTGCTGGCCAACTACCCGGAGAACCGGCGCAGCGCGACCTTGATCCAGATTGCCTCGCCCACGCGCGAATCGGTGGACGCCTACGCCGACATCCGGCGCGAACTCGAATCGCTGTGCGGCGCCATCAATGGCGACTACGGCGAGCTGGACTGGATGCCAGTGCGCTACATCCACCGCGTGGTGGCACGCCGCCGCGTCCCCGGCCTGTGCCGCGCCGCCGCGGTGGGGCTGGTCACGCCGCTGCGCGACGGCATGAACCTGGTGGCCAAGGAGTACGTCGCCGCCCAGGATCCGGCCGACCCTGGCGTGCTGGTGCTGTCACGCTTTGCCGGCGCTGCCGAGCAGTTAAAGGAAGCGCTGCTGGTGAACCCCTACGACACCCACGGCACTGCGGAGGTGCTGCAGCACGCCCTGCGCATGCCCTTGGATGAGCGCCGCGAACGCCACCAGAAGCTGCTCACCCGCATCCGCGAGCATGACGTGCATTGGTGGCGCAACAGCTTTCTGGAAGCGCTTCGGACGGCGCCGGCGGACAGGACGCTGGCGACTTGAGGGTGCCGTTTGCAGGTTTGCATGCAAATCCATAAAATGCATGCATCGAACGCACTGAAGAGCCTGAATCATGCCGATGCTGACGGTACGAAATTTGCCCGACGAGGTGCACCGTGCCCTGCGCGTACGGGCGTCCATGCACGGCCGCAGCACCGAGGCCGAGGTTCGCGCCATCCTGGAGGATGCGGTGAAACCGGAAGGGCGGGTGAAGCTGGGCTCGCTGTTGGCCGACCTTGGTCGCCGCGCCAAGTTGACTGATGAAGAACTCGCAGTCTTCGAGCAGCGCGACCAGACTCCGGCACGGCCGCTGAACCTCGAATGATCCTGGTCGACACGAACGTCATCTCTGAGCCGTTGCGGCCGTCGCCAGAGGCGCGTGTCGTTGCGTGGATCGACGCGCAACCGCTCGAAACCCTGTACATGTCGGCCATCACTGTCGCCAAACTGCGCTTTGGCGTGGCTTCGTTGCCGGCCGGAAGGCGTCGGTCCGGCCTGCACGACAACCTTGAGAGGCGGGTGCTGCCTTTGTTCGCCGGCCGCGTGCTGCCCTTCGACCTGGCGGCTACGCAAGCCTATGCGGAACTGATGGTCAAGGCACGAGCAGGCGGCCTGGCAATCGGAACGGCCGACGGATACATCGCCGCGACCGCCTTGTCGAACGGCTTTGCCGTCGCCACGCGCGACACGAGCCCGTTTGCGACGGCGGGCGTCTCCGTGGTCAATCCGTGGGCGGCTTGATGCCGCCGCGCTTCTAGTCCAGCAGCGCCAACGCCGCGTAATCCCCCACCCGATCCCCCAGCCCCGCCGCCACCAGCACCACGCCCCGCGTCAGCGGCGGCAGTTGGCCATCGATCTGCGCCTGCAGCTTCGGCAGCAGGAAATCGCGGTTGTGCCAGAACACGCTGCCACCCAGGCTGATGCGTTGCAGGTCCAGGGTGGCGATCAGGTTGTAGAGCATGCGCCCCATGACGCGGCACATCGCGTCGGTGATCTGCAGTGCGTGCGCCTCGCCCTTTGCTGCGGCGGCGAAGAGCTCGGCCGGACTCTGGCCGAAGCGGCGCGCCATCGAGTTGCCGGCGATCAGCGCCTCCACGTCGCCCACGTTGCCGCAGCCGCACAGGGCGCCGCTGCCGTCGTCGACCACGAAGCTGTGGCCGGCATGGCCGGCATTGCCGTTCTTGCCGCGCAGGATGCGGCCGTCCACGCACAGGCCGACGCCCACGCCCGTGCTCCAGGTCACGTAGGCACAGTGGTCCAGGCCCTGCAGGGCGCCCCAGCGACGCTCGGCCTCGAGCGCGGCGACGCCGTCGTTCTCGACCCGCACGCGGGCAAAGCGCGCCTTCAAAGGTGCTTCGACGATTGCGGTGCGCCAGTCATTGGGCAGGCCGCGCGCCGGGCCGGCGATGCCGCCGCAGATGTTGGGCGTGGCCAGTTCGACCATGCCGTCACGCAGTTCGAAAGGGCCGGCCGTGGCGACGCCGACGCAATCTATGCTCTTCGGGTCGACGCCCTGCTCGGCGCAGGCTTCGTCGATCAGGCGAATGATCTGCAACGCCACGGCGTCGTTGTTGCCGGTCTTGGCGGTGGGTTCGCTGCGGCGGCCGACGAGGGGCGAGGTGCTGTCGGGCGACAGGCTCACCGCAACCTTGGTACCGCCGATGTCTACACAGGCTCTCATGGTCTTCATATCCAGTGGGCGATCAGCGCGGCAACGACGCTCAGCGCGATGGTGCTGCCCAGGGGCAGCTCCCAGTCGCGGCCGAAGGCGCGAAAGGAGAAGTCGCCCGGCAGGCGCCCGAAGCCGAAATGCCGGCGCAGCCAGGCCGCCAGGCCCTGGAACAGCAGCAGCGCAAGCACGACGACGAGCAGCCAGCGGATCATGGCGAGAGCATCTCCAATGCGGCGCGATGCAGTTGTGGCGTTGCTGCCGCCACCACGCGGCCGTCCGATTCCAGGCCCAGCGGGCGACCCTGCCAGTCGGTGATGACCCCGCCAGCCGCCTCGATCAGGCCGGCCGGGCCCAGGTAGTCATAAGGCTGCAAGCCGGTCTCGACCACCAGGTCGATGGTGCCGCCTGCGAGTTGCGCATAGCCATAGCAGTCACCGCCGAAGCGCCGCATGGCGCACTGGCGGCTGAGCTTGTCGAAGGCCTGCCAGTCGGCGGCATTGAAGATGTCGGGCGAGGTGGTGACGATGCGCGCCTGGGCGATCTCGGTGCAGGCGCTGACATGCACCGGCTTGCCATCGCGCAAGGCCGTTGCCTCCTTCGCGTCCTGCCAGCCCCACCAGCGTTCGCCCAGCACCGGCATGTCGATCATGCCCAAGCGCACGCGCCCTCCTTCGAGCACGCCGATCAAGGTGCCCCACAGCGGCGAGCCGGTGATGAAGCTGCGCGTGCCGTCGATCGGGTCCAGCACCCAGACGCGGGCTGCGTCCAGGCGCTCGCGGCCGTGCTCCTCGCCGTAGATGCCGTCCTGGGGGCAACGCAGGCGCAGAACCTGGCGCATGGCAGCCTCGGCATCCTGGTCGGCCAGGGTGACCGGGCTTTGGTCGGCCTTGCTGATGACGTCGAGCGGGGTGCGGAAGTAGCGCATCGACTGCGCGCGCGCCGCGTCGGCGAGTTCAAGCGCGATCGGCAGGATGTTGCGGGAGCTGTTCTCGGTCATGCACGAATTAGACGCGATGGTTGCAGCGGGGCGGTTCTTGCCCTGCCTGCACGGATGCGGTTGAATCTGAAGCCCCTATTTTGCGGTTATCCAACATGATCGATCACATCGGCATCACGGCCAGCAACTACGTGCAGAGCAAGGCCTTCTACACCCAGGCCCTGGCGCCCATCGGCTACACGCTGTTGATGGAAATTCCGGCGGAACTCACAGGCAACCAGCCGGTGGCCGGCTTCGGCGAGGCCCCCAAGCCCGACTTCTGGGTGGCCGGCGCCGCGGCCGGCAACACCCCTCCCGTGCACGTGGCCTTCCGTGTCAACAGCCGGGCCATGGTCGATGCCTTCTACGCGGCGGCCCTGGCCGCGGGCGGGCAGGACAACGGCCCGCCCGGCATTCGCGCCCACTACCATTCAGACTACTACGGCGCTTTCGTGCGCGACCCCGATGGCCACAATGTCGAGGCCGTTTGCCATCACCCGGCTTAGCTGAAAGATGCCCTTGCACTGGACCACTTCCATCGACACCCTCGACTGGGAAGAACTCGCGGCCCTCTATCGCGCCGCACCGCTGGGCGACAAGAGCCCGCAGGGCCTCCAGACCGCCTTCAGCCACAGCATGTTCAAGTTCCTCGTGTACGAGGATGCGGCTCTGGTGGGCGCGGGGCGCGCGCTGGCCGACGGCATCGACTGCTCCTACATCTGCGACGTGGCCGTGCTGCCCAGCCGCCAGGGCACGGGCCTGGGCAAAGAGATCGTGTCGCGCCTGGTCGAGGCTTCGCGCGGGCACCGCAAGATCATCCTGTATGCGGTGCCGGGCAAGGAGGCCTTCTACGAGAAGCTGGGCTTTGCGCGCATGAGCACCGCGATGGCCATCTTCCAGAACCAGGAACAGGCGTTGGCGCGCGGCTACCTCCAGGGCCACGGCAGCAAGGGCGGATGCGGGTGAGCACTGCCCTGCTCGACAACCTGTTCTGGCACGCCCTCACCGGAGCACAGGCCGCCTTCGCGGCCGGGGCCGGCGAGGCACGCCGCTATGCCGAGGGCTTCTCGCCCATCCTCGGCTTTGCCGATCCCGGCCGGCCGCGGCTCGACGCACTGCTGCCCTTCTGCGCGGCCGGCGAGCAGTTCTATTGCGACGGCTGGTCGGGCCCCTGCCCGGACGACTGGCAGATCGACGCAGAGGCGCTGATGCGCAAGATGATCTGGCGTGCCCCCATCCCCGCGCAGGACGAGGCGCCCGAAGCCCGGCGCCTGGCAACGCAACACCTGCCGCAGGTGCTGGAACTGGTCGCCCTCACCCGCCCCGGCCCCTTCGGCCCGCGCACCATCGAACTGGGCGAGTACTTCGGCCTGTTCGACGAAGGCGGACGCCTGATGGCCATGGCCGGGGAACGCAGCGCCGCCGGCAGCTTGCGCGAGATCAGCGGCGTGTGCACCCATCCGGATTTCCAGGGCCGGGGCCTGGCGCGCCGGCTGATGGACAAGCTCATCCGCCGCCAGATGGAGCGCGGCGAAACGCCGGTGCTGCATGTGATGAGCAGCAACGAGGGCGCGCACCGCCTGTACCTGCGCATGGGTTTCGCCGATCACTTCGAAACCGTGGTGCGTGTCATCTCGAGAAGAAACGGACCCTTGTAAATGCATTGGATGAAGCGTGCCCTGCCCCTCGCCGCCACCGCCCTGACATTGGCGGCCCTCAGCCCCAGCGGGCACGCATTCATGGAAGGCTTCATCGACCAGGACGACGGCCACCTGGACATGTCGGACTGGCTGGTCACCAGAAAGGGCTTCCTGCCCGTTCCCATCGTCATCACCGAGCCGGCCGTGGGCTACGGCGGCGGCCTGGCCTTGATGTTCGTGCGCAACTCGATCCGCGAGGGGGCCGAGAAGGCCAGGGAAACCGGCCACATGACGCCACCCGACATCTTCGTCATGGGCGCCGCGGGCACCGAGAACGGCACGCGCGCCGCCTTTGCCGGCGGGATGCTGAGCTTCGCCGAAGACCGCTGGCGCTACCGTGGAGGCATCGCCCGCACCGACGTCAACCTGCAGTTCTACGGCATCGGCGGCCAGCTCGGCGGCGGCGAGCGCAGCATCGCCTACAGCCTTGATGGCTGGATGTCGAGCCAGCAGGTGCTGCGGCGCCTGGGCGACAGCAACAACTGGCTGGGCGCGCGCTGGATCTACCTGGATCTGAACAGCAAGCTGGACCTCAACAATCCGAACGCCAGGCTCAGGCCCGACGAATCTTCGAAGAAGAACTCCGGCCTCGGCCTGACCTTGGAGCACGACTCGCGCGACAACATCTTCACCCCCAACAGGGGCTGGACCGGCGCCATCGACGCCATGTTCTACGACCCCGACTGGGGCAGCGACACGCGCTTCCAGGCCTACCGCGGCCATGCCTTCGCCTACTGGCCGCTGGCCAGGACGGTGGTACTGGGGGGCAGGATCGACGGCCGGGCGGCGCGCGGCCGCGTGCCCTTCTACCAGCTGCCCTTCATCGACCTGCGCGGCGTCCCGGCGGCACGCTACCAGGACGAGAACACAGCGGTGGTGGAAACCGAAGTGCGCTGGAACGTGACGCCGCGCTGGGCCGCCATCGGCTTCATCGGCACGGGGCGAGCCTGGGGACGACAGGACAGCTTCGGCGGCAGCGACAGCGTGGTGTCCAAGGGCGCGGGCTTTCGCTACCTGATCGCCCGGCAGTTGGGGCTGTGGGTCGGCATCGACTATGCCAAGGGGCCGGAGGACGATGCCTGGTACATCCAAGTGGGAAATGCCTGGCGCTAAAGTTTCACCTCCATCGCCAGGAGAACAGCACATGACGATCGAACTGGACCATTCCATCGTGTCGGCCCGCCGTCGAGACACCTCGGCCCGGCAGTTGGCGCAACTGCTCGGCGTGCCCAGCGGCCCGGCGGCGGCCGGGCCCTTCTACGCCGTCTACGTCAACGATGGCCTGACCCTGGACTTCATCGAGACGGATGAGGACTTCCCGGTGCAGCACTTCTGCTTTCGCGTCAGCGAGGAGGAGTTCGACCGCATCCTCGAGCGCATCCAGGCCGCCGGCATCGACTGGCGCAGCAATGTGCGCGGCCCGGTCGACCACCAGGTCAACACAGACTGGGGCGGGCGCATGGTCTACTGGAACGAGCCCGAGGGCCATCAGTGGGAAATCCTGACGGTGAGCTATGCACGACAGCCTGCGTGAAGAGGCAAAAGCCTTTTTCGATGCCTTCGTGCTGGCCTTCACCAGCTTCGAAGGCCAGCAGGTCGCGCGCCTCTTCCTGGCACCGTACCTCGCGATGCACACGGCCAGCAGTGTCGAATGCTTTGCCACGCCGGCGGAGATCGCGGACTACTTCCAGCAGGTGCTTGACCGCTACCACGAGACCGGATGCCGAAGCTGCCGCTACACCGAACTCGATGTGGTGGCCATGGGCACGCAGTGCGCGCTGGGCACCGTCAGCTGGGAGCTGTGCTCGGAGGACGGCAGCGTGCTGAGCAGCTGGCGCGAGTCCTACAACCTGGCGCTCCACGGCGGGGAACTGCGCGCCTTTGCTTCCATCGACCACAGCCATTGAGACATGCACATCCGAATCGACGACCTCCGCGGCCCCGAAATCCGCGCACTGCTGGAAGAGCACCTGGCGGACATGCACCGCATCTCGCCGCCCGAGAGCGTGCACGCGCTGGACCTGGAGGGCTTGAGAAAGCCGGAGATCACCTTCTGGACGGCCTGGTCCGGCAGCGATCTTGTGGGCTGCGGCGCGCTCAAGGCGCTGGATGCGACGCATGGCGAGATCAAGTCCATGCGTACTTCGCTCACGCATCGCCGCACCGGCGCCGGCCGGGCCCTGCTGCACCACATCCTGGACGAGGCCCGCCGGCGCGGCTATACGCGCCTGAGCCTGGAGACAGGTTCCCAGCCGGCCTTCGAGCCCGCGCGCCGGCTCTACGCCAGCTTCGGCTTTGAAGTCTGCGGGCCTTTCGCGAGCTACGCCGAGGATCCGCTCAGCGTCTTCATGACGCGTACCTTGCGCGAGGCCCAGATGGTCATTCGCGGCCTCGATCACCTGGTGCTGCGCGTCGTCGACCTCGATGCCATGCTGCGCTTCTACTGCGAGGCGCTGGGCTGCAGGCTGGAAAAGCGCCAGGACGCCATCGGCCTGGTGCAACTGCGGGCCGGCAGCGCGCTGATCGACCTGGTGCCGGTGGACGGCCCGCTGGGCCGCGCCGGCGGCGCAGCGCCCGGGCGCGAGGGGCGCAACCTGGATCACTTCTGCCTGGCGGTCGAGCCCTTCGACGAGACGGCCATTCGCGCGCAACTGAAGGCGCACGGCATCGAAGCCGGCCCGGTGCAATCGCGCTACGGCGCGCAGGGCCAAGGGCCGTCCATCTATCTCTCGGACCCGCAAGGCAATGTGATCGAACTCAAAGGACCACCAGCAGCAACACCATGACTGAAAGCAAGAACATCGAGAAGCGCGCCTTCATCCACACCCGCCTGATCGACGCACCGCCCACGCAGGTGTTTCGCGCCTTCAGCGAGCCGGAGCGCCTGGCGCGCTGGTGGGGCCCCAAGGGCTTTTCCAGCACATTCCAGACCTGCGAATTCCGGCCCGGCGGCGCCTGGCGCTTCGTGTTGCACGGGCCGGACGGCATCGACTACCCCAACGAGAACGTCTTCGCGCAGATCGATGCGCCGGCGCGGCTGGTGATCGAGCACCTGTCGGAACACCACCACTTCCTGCTCACCGTCACCCTCGACGCCCAGGACAGCCAGACGCTGCTGGGTTGGCAGCAGGTCTTCGACACGGTCGAAGAACGCGAGCGCGTTGCCGGATTCGTGCTCGAAGCGAACGAGCAGGTCCTCGACCGCCTGCAGGCCGAAGTGGCGAAGATTCCCTCATGAACGACGACCTGCCTGCGCTGCCCGCCACGCCGCTGGGGCGCTACCGCCACTACAAGGGCCTGGACTACGAGGTGATCGGCGTGGCCCGCCACAGCGAGACGCTGGAGCCGCTGGTGGTCTACAAGCCGCTCTACAACTCGAGCGGGCTGTGGGTGCGCCCGCACGCCATGTTCTTCGGCGAGGTGGAAATCGAAGGCCGGCGCCAACCGCGCTTTGCCCCCGTGGCGCCGCCCGGCTGAGCGGAGCTCAGAGCGTGTGCGTGCGGTCGCCTTCGGCGAAGCCCACGCTCTCCCAGGCCACGCCCGCGCAAAAACCGATCACCTTGAAGAGTTCGCCCATCTCGTGCTCGTGGATGAGGCGTGCCGCCAGCGCGCGCTGTTGCACGCTGGCGGCCTCCAGCCGCGTGACCAACCCGCAATTGAGCAGGAAGCGCGCCTGGTTGCAGTAGCCCAGCACCGAAAGCCCGGCCTCCTGCCCGGCCAGCGCCACGCCTGTGAAATTGACATGCGCAGTGATGTCCTTGGCGCCCACGTCGACCAGCGGATTGCCGTCGGCCTGGTGGCCGCGATGGCACATCACCGTGCCCATATGGCGCTGCGGGTGGTAGTACTCGGCCTCCGGAAAGCCGTAGTCCAGAAAGAAAGCAGCGCCGCGCTGCAGTCGGTCGGCCAGCGTGGCGATGAAGGCCTCGGCCTGCGGATGGATCTCGGTCACGTAGTCGTGCGCGCCTTCGATTTCCAGCGGCGGGCGCAGCTGCGTGGCCTGGTCGGCATAGGCCAGCGCGCCATCGGCGCCGCGCGCCACGCCGCGCTCGAACCATTGGCCCGATAGCCGCGCCAGCAGTTTCACCGGCATGGCGTCCAGCACCTCGTTGCCGACCACCACGCCCTGCAGCGAATCGGGCAGCTCGCCGACCCACCGCACCTTGTCGCCCCAGGGCGCCAGCGCCTGCTGCTGGCGCTCGCGCAAGGTGCCGGACAGGTCGACGATGGTGTAGCGATCCAGGCTCTCGCCCAGGGCGCCCAGCAGTTGCTGCGCCAACGCGCCGGAGCCGGCGCCAAATTCCCATGCTTCGCGGGTGCTCGTGTGCGCCAGGGCATCCTTCACCGCCACCGCCAGGGTCTGGCCGAAGAGCGGCGACAGCTCCGGCGCCGTCACAAAGTCGCTGCCAGAAGCCGGCAGATGGCCGAACTTGGCCGAGGTATTGGCGTAGTAGCCCAGGCCTGGCGCATACAAGGCCAAGGCCATGAAGCGGTCGAAAGGCAACCAGCCGCCGGCGCGTTGCAGCGCGGCGTCGATAATTCGGTCCAGGGGATCGGCGCGCTCGGCGCCCGGCTCGAGGTTCATTGGCAACAGGAAATCTATCAGGTGATACAGCAGTCCACACGCGCTCAGGTGCTGGTGACAGGCGGCGGACGGCGGCTCGGTGCCGCCATCTGCGAGGCCTTTGCGCGCGCCGGCTGGCAGGTGTGGTGCCAGTATCGCGCCTCCCGGGAGGAAGCCCTGGCACTGTCCGAATCACTGCGTGCCCAGGGCTTTGTCGCCACCGCGGTGGAGGCCGACATCACCCAGGAAGCCGGCCGCCGCGCCTTGATGGCGCAGGTCACGGCCGCTGCGCCGCTCGATTGCGTGGTCAACAACGCCTCGGCCTTCGAGCCGGACAGCGGCCTGGGCTTCGAGGCCGAGGCGGCGCAGCGCCAGCTCGGCGTGAACCTGATCGCGCCGCTGGACTTCGCGCGCCTGCTGGCGGCGCAGACCGGCGGCGGCCCCGCCGACCGCTCGGCCATCCATATCCTGGACCAGAAGGTCTTCAACCTGAACCCGGACTATTTTTCCTACACCGTGTCCAAGCTGGCACTGGAGCGTGCCGTGGCGCTGCAGGCGCAGGCGCTGGCGCCGGCCGTGCGCGTGTGCGGCGTGGCGCCGGGCATTCTTTACCCGAGCGGCCCGCAGGACGGCGAGAACTTCGCGCGTGCCTCCAAGGCCAACCTGCTGCGCCGCGCCATCGATCCGGCCGACGTGGCGAAGAGTTGCGTCTTCCTGGCCGAAACGCCCGGCGTGACCGGCAGCACCCTTTGCGTGGACAACGGCCAGCACCTGGTGCCGCTGCCGCGCGACATCATGTTCGTCGTCGACGAGCTGCTCACCAAAAGAACATCATGACCACCGCCGCTCTCGACCCCCTCTTGACGACCTGCCGCCGCGTCTTCCTGCGCAACTACGAGGTCTGGATCAACATCGGCGTGCACGAATTCGAGAAGCGCGCCGAGCAGCGCGTGATCATCAATGTCGACCTGTACGTGCCGCTGGCTGTCTCGACGCCGCAGGCCGACGAGCTGGACGAAGTGGTGGACTACGACTTCATCCGCCGCACCGTGGCGGCGCGCCTGTCCAAGGGACATATCCACCTGCAGGAGACCCTGTGCGACGACATCCTGACGCAGGTGATGCTGCATCCCAAGGTGCAGGCGGCGCGTGTGTCGACCGCCAAGCCTGACGTGTATCCCGACTGCGATGCGGTCGGCGTTGAAGTTTTCCGGAGCAAATGATGAGTGCCGTTTGGATTGACGAGGCGCCCGCCGCCGCGAACAACACGCTGAAGATCGAGCGCGAGACGCACAAGCTCGAGAAGCGCCTGTGCCGCCAGGTCGGCCAGGCGATCGTGGACTACAACATGATCGAGGAAGGCGACAAGGTCATGGTCTGCGTCTCTGGCGGCAAGGACAGCTACGGCCTGCTCGACATCCTGCTGAAGATGCGCGAGCGCGCGCCGATCCACTTCGACATCGTCGCGGTGAACCTGGACCAGAAGCAGCCGGGCTTCCCGCAAGAGGTGCTTCCCACCTACCTCACGAACCTGGGCGTGCCCTTTCACATCGAGGAGCAGGACACCTATTCCATCGTCAAGCGCGTGATCCCAGAGGGCAAGACCACCTGCGGCCTGTGCAGCCGGCTGCGCCGAGGCATCCTCTACCGCGTGGCAGATGAACTGGGCGCCACCAAGGTCGCGCTGGGCCACCACCGCGACGACATGCTGCAGACCTTCTTCCTCAACATGTTCTTCGCCGGCAAGCTCAAGAGCATGCCGCCCAAGCTGGTGAGCGACGACGGCAGGCATGTCGTGATCCGCCCGCTGGCCAACGTGGCCGAGAAGGACCTCGTGCGCTGGGCGCAACACCGCGAGTTCCCGATCATTCCCTGCACCCTGTGCGGCAGCCAGGACAACCTGCAGCGCAAGCAGGTGGGCGAGATGCTGCGCGAATGGGAGCGCAAGCACCCGGGCCGGCTCGAGAACATGTTCAATGCGTTGCAGAACGTGACACCCTCGCACCTGCTGGACGGAACGCTGCACGACTTCAAGGGTCTGAAGCCCACGGGAGTGCCCGATGCCGACGGCGACCTGGCTTTCGATGCGCCGCAGTTCCCGGCGGCGGCCCAGGTCATGAGCATCGTGTCCAGCAAGGACTGAAGAACACACCCTCTTCGGGAGAGCCGCATGAACAAGCCAGTCAGCATCTTCCGGTTGTGGCCCTTGGCCTTGGTCGCGGCCCTGTCGGGCTGCGCCACCAGTTGGACCGTCGACAGCAATGTCGCGAGTTTCGCGCGCCCGCCGGGCCCGACCGCGCCGGCCACCTACCGCTTCGAGCGCCTGCCCTCGCAGCAGGCGCAGGAGGCCACCCAACTGGAGCTGGAGGCCATGGCAGGCATGGCGATGGCCAGCGTCGGCCTCACGCGCGACGACGCGTCTGCGCGCTACAGCGCGGAGATCACGGCGCGAGTGTCGGTGGAGGCCTCGCCCTGGGCCGATCCCTGGTTCTACGGCGGCTGGGGCCCGGGTTGGGGCTACGGTTATGGCCGAGCCTGGGGGCCTTACGGCGCCTACGGGCCCTACGGGCCTTATGGACGCGGCGGCTGGTACGGCGGCTATGGCGGGTGGTACGGCCCCGCCTACAACCCCTGGTACTCGCGCGAAGTGAGCGTGGTGCTGCGCGAACTGCCGGGCAACCGCATCGTCTACGAAACCCGTGCCCGCAACGACGGGCCCTACAGCGCCAACGGGCCGGTGTTCGCCGCCATGTTCCAGGCGGCGATGCACGGCTACCCCAACCCGCCGGCGGGCATGCGGCGGGTCGACGTCACCATCCCCACCGGGCAGGCGGCCACCACCGCGCAGGCGCCTGCCGCCGCCCCGGCCACGCCCGTCAAAGCCACGCCCTGACGATGGAGGCGACCCGACTGATCGCCGTGCGGCATGGAGAAACCGCCTGGAACGCGGACACCCGGCTGCAGGGGCACCAGGACATCGGGCTCAATGAAAAGGGGCTGTGGCAGGCCCGCCGGTTGGCCCAGGCGCTGGCGCATGAGCCGATTGCGACCGTGTATTCCAGCGACCTGGCACGCGCCTGGCAGACCGCCCAGGAGATCGCGCGCGGCCACGCCTTGCCCGTCAACGCCGAAATCCGCCTGCGCGAACGCGCCTTCGGCCATTTCGAGGGACGCACCTTCCTTGACATCGAGCGGGAACTGCCCGAGCAGGCCCGGCTCTGGCGCACGCGCGACCCGGAGTTCGCGCCTGAGGGCGGCGAAAGCCTGCTCCAGTTCCGCGCCCGGGTGACCGAGGCCGTGGCCCAGCTGGCGGCCCGGCATACGGGCGAGCTGGTGCTGCTGGTCGCGCACGGCGGCGTGATGGACGTGCTGTACCGCGCCGCCACGGGCCAGGAATTGCAGGCGCCGCGCACCTGGCAGCTGGGCAATGCCAGCATCAACCGGATGCTCTGGACGGGGCAAGGACTCACTTTGGTGGGGTGGGCCGACGACATGCACCTGGACGACGGCACGCTGGACGAACAGGCGGCCTGAACAAGCGCCCGATAGGAGAGCCCCGTGCAAAGCGGGGGCACCGGCCCGGCCACTTTTTGGTAACAACGGGCAGGCGAATGTCAGCTTTTGGTACTCATTTTGCCGAAAGCGGCGCAAAATCCGAGACGCTGACTTGGTAATGTCAACCTGACATTCGAAACGAATTGCGTCGGGCTGTTGCTGTCAACTAGGCCTTTCGTATACCCCGCGGGGCACTGCGTTTGGCAAATGGCACAGCGCCTTGCCGAGGGGCAGTATCCAGGTTGTGCGCCAGGAAGTTGTTCCGGCTCCAAGGCGTAGCGACGGAAACATCGTGTTGCGGCTGTTGTGAGAAGGCGCGCAACAGCAATTTGGGGGTGCATCGCAATGGAACTTCCGGCATTCGGACCCGCGCCAGGTACTTTGCTCGACCTTTTCCCGTCGGCGGATGCGGGCTTGGCCGGGCGACGCGAGGCGCGGCTCGCCATCGCACCTGAACTTGCGCAAGAGATCGCGAGCCGGTCGGCCGCAGCGGGCTGGCGTTCGGACACGCTGCACCTGGCGGCATGGATCTGGCTGCAGGAACGATGGCTCGGGACCGAGGGGAATTGCGCCCTCACCTGCGCCGCCTGGATCTCCGAGGTCGACGCTGCGCGGCAGGCAGACCCCCATTTCGACGCGGCCGCAAGCTGGATGGGGCCCGGCGAGCCCGATGACACGACGCGCCTGTACGTCGGCGGGGATCAGCAGAGCCTGCGCCTCGTCGCGCCCACCGAGCGCGTCGACGACGCATCCGCCATGCAAGTGCTCACGACGCTCGCGGCCACCATGGCCGCGCTGGTCGCAGGCCCGGATGCAAGACTTGCCACCGTCCAGGCCGTGGCGCCGGCGGACCGCGAACGGATGCTCCACGAGTGGAATCGGCCGGCCTCGCCCTACGAGCGCCCGAGAACTGTCCATGGGGTCTTCGCGCAGCGTGCGGCGCAGTTCGCCGGCCGCACGGCCCTGGTCGGCCGCGATGCGCCGATGCGCTATGCCGAACTCGACCAGCGCGCGGAGCTTCTTGCGCGCCGGCTTCAGGCACGAGGGGTGGGCTCTGGCGACGCGGTAGGCGTTCTGCTGGAGCGCTCGGCGGCTGCCGTGGTCGTGCTGCTGGCGGTGCTCAAGACAGGCGCCGCCTACGTGCCGATGCAAGCCGATTTTCCGCCGGAGCGCCTGGCCTTCATGCTCGGCGACGCCCAGGTGAAGCTGCTGGTCAGCGAGCGCCGCCACGAGGCGGTCGTGCCGGACAAGCCTGCGGTCCTGTGGCTGGATGATCCGGCGCCCGCGCCCGGCGAACTGCCGCCGCTCGCGCCGGCCGATGTGGACGGCGATGCCCGCGCCTATGTGATGTACACCTCCGGCTCGACCGGGGTGCCCAAGGGCATCGAGATCTGTCATGCATCGATCCTGCGCCTGGTGCTCGACGCGCGCTATGTGGACCTGCTGGCCGACGAGCCCATGCTGCACGCGGCACCGCTCGCCTTCGACGCGTCCACCCTTGAAATCTGGGGCCCGCTGCTGGGCGGCGGCTGCTGCGTGGTGCACGACGAATACATGCCCACGGGCGCGGGACTGGCGCGCACCATCGAGCGCCACGGAGTGAAGACGGCGTGGCTGACGGCCTCGCTCTTCAATGCCGTGGTGGACGATGAGCCGAAGCACCTCGCCGGCCTGCGCCAGCTGCTGACCGGCGGCGAAGCCCTCTCCGTCGCCCATGTGCGGCGCGCGCTCGAGAGCTTGCCGGGCCTCGTGCTGATCAACGGCTACGGCCCGACCGAATGCACCACCTTCGTCGCCACGCACCGCATCGCGCGCGATCTGCCGGCCGATGCGCGCTCGGTCCCGATCGGCGGCCCGATCACCGACACGACGCTCCATGTCCTGTCGCCATCGCTGGCGCTGCTACCGCCCGGCTTCATCGGCGAGCTTTGCGCCGGCGGGCGCGGCTTGGCAAGAGGCTACCTCGGGCGACCTGACCTGACGGCCGAGCGCTTCGTCCCCGACCCCTTCGGTGCACCAGGTGAGCGGCTCTATCGAACCGGCGACCTGGCCCGGTGGCTGCCCGACGGCACGATCGAGTTCATCGGCCGAATCGACGGCCAGGTCAAGGTGCGCGGACATCGCATCGAGACCGGCGAAATAGAGACCGTGCTCAACGCGCATCCCCAGGTGCGCAGCTGCGCCGTCATCGCCCGCAAGGACGCCAGCGGCGAGACCTCGCTGGTCGCCTACCTGGTGGCGCGCGAAGCCCAGGTGCCCTGGCATGAGCTGCGCGACTACCTCGCCGCGCGCCTGCCCGACGTCATGGTGCCGGCAGCGCAGGTCTGGCTCGACCGGCTGCCGGTCACGGGCAATGGCAAGCTGGATCGACGCGCCTTGCCGGAGCCGACCCGCCAGCGCCCGGAGATGGCGCAGCCCTACGAAGCCCCGCGCGGCGACGCCGAACAGCGGGTCTGCGCCGCGTTCGCCGAAGCGCTGGGCCTCGACAGGGTGGGCCGGCACGACAACTTCTTCGACCTGGGCGGCAATTCGCTCCTGGTGCTGCGGGTGCTGGCGCAACTGCAGCGCCAGAGTTCGCGCACCCTGTCGACCAACATCTTCTTCAGCAACCCCACGCCGTCGGCCGTAGCACGCGAGCTGGACGCCCCCGCCACGGCGCCGACGCAGACCGTGGCGGCAAGCCGGGCGACCGATGACGAACCGATCGCCGTCATCGGCATGGCGGGCCGCTTCCCGGGCGCTGCCGACATCGAGCAACTCTGGGACAACCTCGTCGCCGGCCGCGAAGGCATCAGCTTCTTCGATGACGCGACGCTTGACCCCGGGGTGAGCGCCGAGCTACGCGCCGACCCTTCGTATGTACGCGCCCGCGGCGTCATCGACGGCATCGAGATGTTCGACGCGGCATTCTTCGGCATCAACCCGAAGGAAGCCGAGCTGATGGACCCGCAGCAGCGCGTCTTCCTCGAGATCTGCTGGGAGTGCCTGGAGCGCGCGGGCCATGCCCCCAACCAATGCACCGAACCGGTCGGCGTGTTTGCCGGCATGTACAACGCAACGTACATGCAGCGCCACGTCAGCACCCGGCCCGATCTGGTCGAGGCGGTGGGCGAGTTCCAGGTGATGCTGGCCAACGAGAAGGACTACATCACCACCCGCGTTGCCAACAGGCTCAACCTCACCGGGCCCGCGGTGGCGATCCATACCGCCTGCTCGACCTCGCTGGTGGCCGTCGCCCAGGCCTTCCACGCCCTGCGCCATGGCGAATGCCGCATGGCCCTGGCCGGCGGTGCCTCGGTCACCTGCCCGCCGCGCAGCGGCTACCTCTACAACGAGGGCTCCATGCTCTCGCCCGACGGCCACACGCGCAGCTTCAGCGCACAGGCCCGCGGCACGGTGTTCAGCGACGGGGCTGCCGTCGTCCTCCTGAAGCGCCTGTCGGATGCGCTGCGCGACGGCGACACGGTGCATGCGGTGCTGCGCGGCGCGGCCGTCAACAACGACGGCGGGGCCAAGGCCAGCTTCACCGCACCGAGCATCAGCGGCCAGGCCGCGGTGATTTCGGCCGCGCTGGCTTCGGCCCGCGTCGACGCGCGCAGCATCTCCTACGTCGAGACGCATGGCACGGCCACGCCGATGGGCGACCCGGTCGAGGTCGAGGCCCTGCGCCAGGCTTATGCCAGGAGCACCGGCGACCTGGGCTTCTGCGCCATCGGCTCGCTCAAGAGCAATGTCGGGCACATGGTCACGGCCGCGGGAGCCGGCGGCCTGATCAAGACCGTGCTGGCGCTGGAGACCGAGACGCTTCCGGCCTCGCTGCACTACGACGCGCCCAACCGGGGCATCGATTTCGCGGCAACCCCCTTCTACGTGAACGCCCGCCTCGCAAGCTGGCCGCGCTCCCAGGACACGCCGCGCCGCGCCGGCGTCAGCGCCTTCGGCGTGGGCGGCACCAACGCGCATGTGATCGTCGAAGAGGCGCCGCTGCCCTCGCCCTCTGACCCCGGCGAAGGGCCGCAATTGCTGCTGCTGTCGGCCCGCACACCGACGGCACTGGCGGCGGCCAGCCAGCGCCTGGCAGTGCACCTGGAAGCGCATCCCGAGATCTCGCTGGCCGATGTGGCCCACACCCTGCGCGTCGGCCGCACGGCCTTTGCCCAGCGCGCCGTGGTGGTGGCCGAGACCCCGGCCCACGCAGCGCAAGCGCTGCGCGCCGCCGATTCGCCGGCGCGCGCCGTTGGCGCCACCGGCGCGCGTGTGCCGCAACCCGTCTTCATGTTCCCCGGCCAGGGCGCGCAGTACGCCGGCATGGGCAAGAACCTTTATGCCAGCAGCCGCGCACACCGGGCGGCGTTCGATGAGTGCCTGCAAGGTTTCGAGGGTGTATTGCCTTTCGACCTGCGTGAGCGCATGTTCTCGCCCGACCCCTCGGCGCTGGCGCCAACTTCGGTCACCCAACCCGCCACCTTCACGCTCGAATACGTGCTGGCCACGCACCTGCTGTCGCTGGGCGTGCAGCCAGCGGCGCTCGTCGGTCACAGCGTGGGCGAGTTCGTCGCCGCGGTGCTGGCCGGGGTGATGAGCCTGCGCGACGCCGCCCGCCTGGTGGCCCGCCGCGGCGCGCTGATGCAGGCGCTGCCGGCCGGCTCCATGCTGTCGGTTCGCCTCCCCGCCGAGCAGTTGCTGTCACGCCTGCCGGCCACGTTGTCGCTGGCGGCCGAAAACGGCCCCGGCGCCTGCGTGGCCGCCGGCCCCACAGAAGAAGTCGAGCGCCTGCGCGCCGCACTGGAAGCCGATGGCGTGGTGGCCAAATTGCTTGCGACCTCGCACGCCTTCCACTCGGCCATGATGGAGCCGGCAGTGCCGCCCTTCGAAGCCCTGGTGCGCGAGATGGAGCTGAAGGCGCCGACCCGGCCCATCTACTCCACCCTCACCGGCCGGTTGCTCGGCGACCAGGAAGCCACCGACCCGCACTACTGGGCCCGCCACCTGCGCGAGACGGTGCGCTTCTCGCCGGCCGTGCGCGAATTGATGAGCCAGCTCGCCAGTCCGCTCTTCGTCGAGCTGGGCCCGCGCAACACGCTGGCCATGCTGGTGCGCCAGCACGGCTCCAAGGCCCAGCCCGCCAATGCCGTCCCGCTGCTGGCGGACAAGCCCGAAGAAGAAGAGCGCGCCTGGCGCTTGGCGGCCGGGCGCCTCTGGACCCTGGGCGCCGAGATCGACCTGGCGCAGCTGGACGCACGCACCCACAAGCGGCGCCTGTGCCTGCCTACCTATCCCTTCGAACGCAAGCGCCTGTGGGTGGACATCGCAACAGCCACCGCGGCCGTGCCCCCGCCGCCGCTGCAGGCCCTGGCCACGCCCGTGCCTGCAGCCACCGTCCCCGTCACATCGCCGACCCCAGCCCTCCCGGAGCCGACCACCATGACCGCCGCCACCACCGATCGCCGCCCCGCCCTCGCGCAACGCCTGCGCGCACTGTTCGAGGACATCTCGGGCATCGACCTGGCGCAGGCCGAGGGCGGTACGCCCTTCGTCGAGATGGGCCTGGATTCGCTCACCTTGACCCAGGCCGCGCTGCAGGTGAAGAAGAGCTTCAAGGTCAACCTCACCTTCCGCCAGCTGATGGAGAACTACCGCAGCTTCGACGCGCTGGGTGAATTCCTCGATGCCACCCTGCCGCCCGAGCCGGCGGCGGTGGCAGCAGCGGCGCCCGCGGCCCAGCCGTTGGCGGCCGCAGCACCCGCTGTTGCGCAGGTCCACGTGGCTGCGCCGGCACTGCCTGCCATCGCCATGCCGGTCGGCGAAGGCTCGCTGGTGCAGCAGGTCATCGCCCAGCAGATGCAGTTGATGCAGCAGCAACTGGCGCTGCTTTCGGGCGCCGCGGCGGCGCCCCAGGCTGTGGCGGCGGCCGCGCCTGCCACCGTGGCCCCGGTGGCAGCGCCCGTCCCGGCCGCCGCGGTGCCGATCTCGGAGCCCGCCGAAGCCCAGAGCTCGATCAAGTACGACGTGAAGAAGGCCTTCGGCGCCATTGCCCGCATCCACACCCAGAGCAAGGAGATGACCGAGCGACAGAAGGCGCGCCTGGCGGCCTTCCAGCGCCGCTATGTGGAGCGGACGCGAAAGAGCAAGGAATTCACCGCCGCCAACCGGCCCCACATGGCGGACCCGCGTGTGGTCAACGGCTTCCGCCCGGCCACCAAGGAGATCACCTACCAGATCGTGGTCGAGCGCTCCAAGGGCTCGCGACTGTGGGATGTGGACGGCAACGAGTACGTGGACGTGCTCAACGGCTTCGGCATGAACCTGTTCGGCTGGCAACCCGACTTCGTGCAGGAGGCGGTGCGCAAGCAGCTCGAGCTGGGCTACGAGATCGGCCCGCAGCATCCGCTGGCGGCCGAGGTGACGCAGCTCATCTGCGAGCTCACCGGCTTCGACCGCGCCGCGCTGTGCAACACCGGCTCCGAATCGGTGATGGCGGCGGTGCGCATCGCCCGCACCGTGACCGGCCGCAACACCGTGGTGCTGTTCACCGGCTCCTATCACGGCACCTTCGACGAGGTGCTGGTGCGTGCCGGCCGCAATGCCAAGGGCATGCCGGCCGCCCCCGGCATCATGAATGGCATGTTCGGCGATGTGCGGGTGCTGGACTACGGCACGCCGGAAGCGCTGGAGTTCATCCGCGCCAACGCGGACGACCTGGCCGCGGTGCTGGTCGAGTCGGTGCAGAGCCGCCGGCCCGACTTCCAGCCGCGCGAGTTCCTGCGCGAGGTGCGCGCCATCACCGAGAACGCCGGCGCCTGCCTGATCTTCGACGAGGTGATCACGGGCTTTCGCTCGCACCTGCGCGGCGCCCAGGCCATCTACGGCATCCGCGCGGACCTGGCCTGCTACGGCAAGGTGATCGGCGGCGGCTTCCCGGTCGGCGTGATCGCCGGCAAGCGCGACTACATGGACGCGCTGGACGGCGGCCCCTGGCAGTACGGCGACGACTCGGTGCCCACCGTGGGCGTGACCTACTTCGCCGGCACCTTCGTGCGCCATCCGCTGGCGCTGGCGGC
>DATILH010000212.1:0-1862 GCA_035476655.1 Variovorax sp. | reverse complement strand
TGCAGCTGCACGGCGGCTATGGCTTCATGAACGAGTACCCCATCGCGCGCCTGTACGCCGACATGCGCGTGACACGCATCCTGGGCGGCGCCAACGAGGTGATGAAGGAACTCATCGCCCGGTCCCTGGAAAAGAGATGACAGCGGAAGCACGACATTTCCAGTTTTGGCCGCAGGGCGTGGCGCGCGAGCTCCGCGTGCCTCAGGCCACACTGCCGGAGTACCTGGACGTGGCGGCGCGGCGTTATCCCGACAAGCCCGCCATCGTCTATTGCGGCGCCGTGACGACCTACGCGCAGCTCAAGCACCGCGTCGACAGCATGGCTGCCTTCCTCCAGCAGCGCCTGGCCATCGGGCCCGGCGACAAGGTGCTGCTGGCCAGCCAGAACTGCCCGCAGTTCGTGGTGGCGTTCTACGCCACGCTGCGCGCGGGCGCCGCCGTGGTGCCGGTGAACCCCATGAGCAAATGGCAGGAGTTGCGTTATTACGCCGAGAACAGCGGCGCGCGCGCCGCCTTCGTGGCCCAGGAATTGTTGCCCGGCGTTGCGCTGGGCGCCGGCGCGGGCGAGTTCGAAGCGGTGATCGTGCATGCCTACAGCGACGCCATCACGACAAACCAGGATTCGGACGAGGTACCCGACTGGGTCGCCGTCCCGCGCCAGGCGCTCGCCGGCGGGCCGCTTTACGCCTTCGAGGATGCCATCGACCTGGGCCTGCAGCTGGACCCGGAGGCCACTTCACCCGACGACCTGGCGGTGCTGCCCTACACCTCGGGCACCACCGGCCATCCCAAGGGCTGCATGCACACGCACACCACCGTGCTGGCCTCCCTGGCCGCCTCGCAGGTGTGGAAGAACCTCAGTGCGGAAACCGTGGTGCTGGCGGTGGCCCCGCTGTTCCACATGCTCGGGCTGCAGAACGGCATGAACATGCCCTTGGTGCTGGGCGGCACGGCCGTCATGATGCCGCGCTGGAATCCGGCCGTCGCCGCCCGCCTGATCGAACGCCACCGCGTCACGGCCTGGACGGCGCCTCCGGCCATGGTGCTGGACCTGTTCTCGCATGAGGAAACGCTACGGCGCGATCTCTCCAGCCTGGCGCTGCTGTCGGGCGGCGGCGCGGCCATGCCCGAGGCGGTCTCCGCCATGCTGGTGCGGCGCTACGGCCTGAGCTACAACGAAGCCTATGGCCTCACCGAGACGGCGGCTTTCCTGCACGCCAACCCGTTATCCCGCGGCAAGCGGCAGTGCCTGGGCGTTCCGACCCAGGGCGTGGATTCGCGCATCATCGATCCGGTGACGCTGAAGGAACTGCCCCCCGGCGAAACCGGCGAGCTGGTGACGCATGCGCCGCAGGTCATGACCGGTTACTGGCGCAACCCCGAAGCCGACCGCGAGGCCTTCATCACGCTGGACGGCAAGCGTTTCTTTCGCACCGGGGATCTCG
This sequence comes from Variovorax sp., assembly GCA_035476655.1. Classification (GTDB taxonomy): domain Bacteria; phylum Pseudomonadota; class Gammaproteobacteria; order Burkholderiales; family Burkholderiaceae_C; genus Variovorax. The sequence goes on along the minus strand of DATILH010000212.1, from coordinate 417 downwards.
CGATGATGGACGAGGAAGGCTATTTCTTCCTGCGCGATCGCCTCAAGCGCATGATCAACGCCTCGGGCTACAAGGTCTGGCCGGCAGAGGTCGAAAGCGCGCTGTACGAGCACCCGGCCGTGCACGAGGCCTGTGTGATCGCCCTGGCCGATGAGCGCCGCGGTGAGACAGTCAAGGCGGTGATCGTGCTCAAGCCCACGCACCGCGGGCAGGTCAGCGAGCAAGACATCGTGGAATGGAGCCGCGGCCGCATGGCCGTGTACAAGGCGCCCCGCGTCGTGCAGTTCGCGGACAGCCTGCCGCGCACCGGCACCGGAAAGATCGACTGGCGCACGCTGCAGGAAAGCGAGCGTGCCGCCGCAGCGGCGCGTAGCGCGGAGGTTACCCAATGAGCAATCTCTTCAAGGCCTTGCGCTT
>DATILH010000211.1:0-39415 GCA_035476655.1 Variovorax sp. | reverse complement strand
CAGGCGCTCGACTGGTTGCCGTCGACTGGGGCACCAGTTCCCTGCGCGGCTCATTGATCGATGCCGATGGCCGGGTGCTGGAAGAGCAGGCCCATGCGCGCGGCATCCTCACGGTGGAGCGCGGTGCCTTCGGCGATGTGTTCCAGCAGCTGTTCGGTGAATGGATGAAGGCGAGCGGCACGCGCTGCCTGATCTCGGGCATGGCGGGCAGCAAGCAGGGCTGGGTCGAGGCGCCCTACTGCCCCTGCCCGGCCGGTCTTGCCGAAGTCCGCGCCAAGGTGATCGACATCGAGCCGGGGCGCATCGCCATCGTGCCGGGCCTTTGCGACGAGCACGCCGGCGTGCCCGACGTGATGCGCGGCGAGGAGGTGCAGATCTTCGGCGCCATGGCCCTCACCGGCCTTCGCGACGGCCTCTTCGTGCTGCCCGGTACGCACAACAAGTGGGCGCGCGTCAGCGACGGCCGGGTTGCCGGCTTTCGCACCTTCATGACGGGCGAGTTCTATGCCTTGCTCAGCCAGCATTCGATCCTGGCGCGAACGCTCGATGCTGGCGCGCCGCTGGATGAAGCGGCCTTCCGCCAAGGCGTGCGCCAGGCCGGCAATGGCGAAGGCCTTCTGCACAACGCCTTCGGCGCGCGTACCCTGGCCTTGTTCGAACGGATGAGCGCGAGCGCGCTGGCCAGCTATCTTTCCGGCGTGTTGATCGGCGAGGAACTGCGCAGCGCCGCGATCGACACCCAGGGTGAGGTCGTCCTGATCGGCTCGCCCGCCCTCACGCAACGCTATGCACTGGCCCTGCAGCAGGCCGGCATCCGCGCCCGGACCCTGGGTGCCGAGGCCACATGGGCCGGGCTGCATGCACTGGCGTCTTCATCGTCTTCCTGAAAGCAATCGCTCCATGTCCACCCCGATCGAGAAGTTCAACGCTGCCGCCTCTGCCATGCCCCTGGTCGCGATCCTGCGCGGGCTGACGCCCGCCGAAGCACCGGCCATCGGTGATGCCATCGTCGAAGCCGGCTTCTGCCTGCTCGAAGTGCCGCTCAATTCGCCCGACCCGCTGCAGAGCATCTCGCTGCTGCGCCAGCGCTTTCCGCACGCGCTGGTGGGCGCAGGCACGGTGCTCGATGTGAAGCAGCTGCGCGAGGTGCATGCGGCCGGCGGCGAGCTGATTGTCTCGCCCGATTGCAATGTCGAGGTGATTGCGCAGGCTGCGCGCCTCGGCCTGGTCAGCCTGCCGGGCGTGATGACGCCCAGCGAGGCCTTCGCCGCCTTGCGCGCCGGTGCCACCGGCCTCAAGCTCTTCCCGGCCGAGCTGGCCTCGCCCGCCGTCGTGAAGGCCTTGCTGGCGGTGCTGCCGCCCGGCACTCCGCTGATGCCGGTCGGCGGCATCACGCCCGAGAACATGGACGCCTGGCGCGCCGCCGGCGCCGCCGGCTTCGGTATCGGCTCGGCGCTGTACAAGCCGGGCAAGAGCGCGGCCGCGGTACGCGAGGATGCGCAGCGCTTCGTGGCTGCCTACCGCGGCGCGATGCCCGCTTGAACTGATTCATGAGGAGCCTGAAGCCGATGTCTGCCACCCCTGCTTCCGCCTATGCCAGCCCGGCAGTGCGCCGCCTGCGCGAAGACCTCGCCCTGGCCCTGCGTGCCGCCGCGCACCACCAGCTCTCCGAAGGCGTCTGCAACCATTTCAGCGCGGCCCTGCCCGGCCACGCGGACCGCTTCCTGATCAACCCGCGCGGCCTGCACTGGAGCGAGGTCGGTCCGGATGACATCGTGCTGGTCGACAGCGAAGGCCAGGTGCTGGCCGGCCGCCATCGGGTCGAGCCCACCGCCCTCTTCATCCACGGCGCGGTGCACCGGGTCGCCGGTCATGCGGTGGTCCTGCACTGCCACATGCCTTATGCGACTGCCCTCACCCTGACCACCGACCGCGCGCTCGACCCGACGCTGAGCCAGAACGCGATGCGCTTCATGGGCCGCGTCGCCATCGACGCCAGGTTCAACGGCCTGGCGCTCGACCATGCCGAGGGCGAGCGCATCGCCCGCGCCATGGCCGGCAAGGACGTGGCCTTCCTGGCGAACCACGGCGTCGTCGTGGCCGGCGCGAGCATCGCCCATGCCTACGACGACCTCTACTACCTGGAGCGCGCCTGCCTGCACCAGGTGATTGCGCAATCCACCGGCCGCCCGCTGGCGCCGGTCGATGCCCAGTTGGTGGCCCATGTGGCGGCGCAGATCCAGGGCGAGCGCGAACAGTCCGACCTGTTCTTCGAGGCGCTGCGCCGGCTGCTGCCGGCGCCTTCGACGCAGGCTCAGCGCGCCGCCGCGTAGGCCGGCGGCTGCGCCACCAGGCCCGCCTTGACCTGGCGCGTGACGGCATCGGCCAGCACTTCGGGCAGGCCGGCCTCCACCGCCTCGAAGGTCTGGCGCGCCACCTCGTCCGGCGAGATCTTGTCGCCGGGGATCTTGCTGGCCATGTCGGTGTCCATGAACGCGATGTGCACGCTGGTCACCCGCGTACCCTGTCCGCGCAGTTCGTTGCGCAGGCCGTTGCTGAGCGACCAGGCGGCCGACTTCGAGACGCAGTAGGTGGCCGCCCCCGGCAGGCTGAGCCAGCTCAGGACCGACAGCACGTTGACGACGGCGCCACCACCATTGGCCTTGAGCGCAGGCGCGAAGGCGCGCGTCATCGCCCAGGGGCCGAAGACGTTGGTCTCCAGTTCGGCGCGCGCCGCCTCGAAGGCATCGGGCGAGCCGAGCAGGCCCGCGCTGCGCGAGATGCCCGCGTTGTTGATCAGCAGCGTGACGTCGCCGCAGGCGCACGCGGCCGCCTCGACCTGATCGGCGCGGGTGACGTCGAGCGCCACCGGCACGACGCCCTCCAGCTGGATCGACGCCGGGTCGCGTGCAGCCGCATAGACCTTCTTCGCGCCGGCCGCCAGGGCGGCGCGTGCATAAGCCAGTCCGAGGCCGCGATTGGCGCCGGTCACGAACACCACGGAACCTTCGATCTTCATACGCTGTTCTCCAATTGCAATAGACAAGACATCAAGCCGCTTCGATGCGCCGCATCAGCGCCGCCGTCGAACGCGGCCACCCGACACGGCCGAACCACGCACCGCCGGCAATCGCGGAGGCGATCAACACGCCATACGCCACCAAGGCCACGCCCTGCGCCAGGAACACATGGACCAGCGCCCCGCCCCAGCGCAGCGCCAGCCAGCCGCCCAGGGCCGCCACCGCGAGGCGCGCCAGGTTGCCCAGTACCGGCCACAGCAGCCGCCCCGCGCCTTGCGAGGCGAAATACAGCACCAACCCGACGCCGAAGAAGCCATAGAGCGGACCGACAGCCTGCAGGTACTGCGTGCCCGCCTCCAGCATCGCCGGGTCATCGCCGAAGAGCATCAGCCATTGGCGCGGGAAGAAGGCCGCCGCCAGGCCAATCGTTTCGGTGACGGCAAAGGCCATGGCCGCGCCGACCCAGGCGGCCCGCAAGGCACGCTCCTTCTTGCCCGCACCCATGCAGGTGCCGACCATGGCCAGCAGCGGCGCGCCGAAGCCGAAGACCAGCGGCACCAGCAGGTACTCGAGGCGAGCCGCCGTGCCGTAGCCGGCGATGGCGTTCGGCCCGAAATGCCCCGCCAGCGCAGTGGCGATGCCGATCGAGAGGTTGGTCGCCAGCGTCGACACGGTGCCAAAGAGGCCGATGCGCAGGATGTCGCGAAACAGCGGCCACTGCAGGCGCACGCCGGCGATGTGCGGCTTGAGCAGGCTATTGCTGCCGCGCAGGTACAGCCACAGCGCGACCGTGCCGCCCAGGTAGTACAGCAGCAGGGCCGCGGCGCCGCCGGCAATGCCCATGGCCGGCACCGGACCCCAGCCGAAGATCAGGATCGGCGACAGGGGAATCAGCACGACCACGCCGGCAACAGTCACATTGGCCGGCACCGCCATGTTGCCGGTGCCGCGGATCACCGCCGCCAGCGAGTTGAACAGCCAGACCAGCACCGCGCCGGCAAAGACCCAGTTCGAATAGACCAGCGCGCCGGCCAGCGAGGCACCGGTGCCGCCCATCGCTGCGTAAAGCCATGGCCCGCCGATCAGCAAGGCGGCGGTGAAGAAAAGGCCGAAGCCCAGCGCGATCACGATGGCATGCAGCACCAGCGCATCGGCGTCCTCGCGCCGCCGTGCACCGAGCGCACGAGCGATGGAAGAGGCGATGCCGCCGCCCATCGCACCGGCCGAGGTCATCTGCATCAGCATGACGACCGGGAACACCAGCGCCATCGAGGCCAGCGCATCCGAGCCCAGCTTGCCGACGAAGTAGGTTTCGATCAGGCCCACCGCCGCCTGCGCCAGCATCACCAGCACATTGGGAAAGGCCAGCCGCAGCAGGGTCGGCGCGATCGGCCCTTCGAGCAGGCGGCGCGTCCGCGGGTCGAGCGCAGTCATGCCGCGGCCTTTGCGGCACCGCGCGGCACGTGGGCCTCGCGGATCGGCAGGTTCACCAGCGCTGCGCCGGCGGCCAGCAGGATGTCGATGTACCAGACCCAGTCATAGCTGCCGGTTGCCTCGAACACGCGCCCGCCCAGCCAGGCGCCGAGGAAGCCGCCGACCTGGTGCGCCAGCATCACGATGCCGAAGAGCATCGCCATGTTGGCTGGGCCGAAGAACTTGGCCACCAGCCCGACCGTGGGGGGCACGGTCGACAGGAAGGTGACGCCCATCACCGCCGCGAACACCAGCATCACGGCCGGCGTCTTCGGCGCCAAGAGGAACACCAGCACCGCGATGCCGCGCGTCGCATACAGCAGCGACAGCAGCGACTTCATGCGCCAGCGGCTCACCGCCCAGCCCATGGCCAGGCTGCCGACGATGTTGAACAGGCCGATCATGGCCAGCGACCAGGCGCCGATCTGCGGGCTCAGGCCGCAGGCCGCCACCACGCCCGGCAGGTGCGTCGCCAGGAAGGCCACGTGGAAGCCGCAGACGAAGAAGCCCAGGCTCAGCAGGCGAAAGCTGGGATTGGCCAGCGCCTGCGACACGGCTTCACGGGCCGTGAGCGCGCGGCTGCCCGCCTGCGCAGCCGCCTGCGCCGCCAGATGCTTCGAATTGCCCTTGAGCACCAGCACCGCCGGCAAGGCCAGCAGGATGATCACGCCCAGCCATTGCATGGCGCTGGCCCAGCCGGTGGCGGCGATCAGGGTCACCGCGATCGGCGCCATGGCGAACTGGCCGAAGGAACCGCCGGCATTCACGATGCCGCTGGCCAGCCCGCGCCGCTCCGGTGGCACCAGCCGCGTGGTGGCCGCCATGATCACCGAGGGCCCGGCCATGCCGGCGCCGCCCGCGGCGAGCACGCCGATGGCGAAGATGAGGCCCGCCGTCGTCGTCATCAGCGGCGTGATGATGGTGCCCAGCGCCACCAGCAGCACACCGATGAAGATGACACGCCCGGTGCCGATGCGATCGGCCACCGCGCCGGCAAAGGGCTGGGTGAGGCCCCACCAGAGCTGGCCGAAGGCAAAGGCGAGACTGATGCTACCGATGCCCAGGCCGGTGGAGGTGTTGAGCGAGGACAGGAAGAGCCCCATGGTCTGGCGCACGCCCATGGTCAGGGCGAAGGTGCCGGCCGCGGCCAGCAGCACCAGCCACAGCGCGTAGGGCACGGCCGGGCGGGCGGCCGGCGCCAGGGCGGCGGAGGCCGCGGCATTCGAATCAGGCATGGGCCTCTCCCTCGAGTACGTGTTCTTCGGCGCCCTGCAGCAGGACCAGGCTTTCCTCGATCAGGGCATGCAGAGCCACCACCCGCTGCACACCGAGCTGGGCATTGAGCGTCAGCTGCGCCACCTTCCAGTGGCGCTGCGCCTCGCGACGCTTCACCTGTCCGGCCTCGGTCACGGAAACCAGCCGGCTGCGCGCATCGGCGCCGGCACCCAAGAGCAGCCAGCCGGCGGCCACCAGCGGCTGCAGGTTGCGGCTCAGGGTGGAAGGCGTCATCTGCATGGCCTGCGCCAGGTCGGCCGGGCGGATCGGCCCCAGCTTCACGACGTGCGAGAGCAGCGAGTACTGCGTGGTCTTCAGGCCGCAGCGCGCCATCTCGGCGTCGTAGTGCTGGCTGACCTTTCGCATCAGCTGGCGTACCTTGAGGCTGGTACAGCCCTGGGGTTGAAGTTCGGTGGTGGTCATGTGATACGATTGTATATGCAATCATTGCATGTGCAACTTAGAGGACCATCGTGAGCGAAATCAATCAACTGGAAGCCTGGCTGGCGCAGGAGCGCGAGGTCGTGGCGCGGCTCGATGCCGGCCCCGGCCCGGGCGTGGCCCGGCCCGAACAAGTGGCCGGCAAGACCGGCCTGGAAGTCATGGAAGCGATGCTGCGCGGCGAAATCCCCTACGCCCCGATCGCCAAGACGCTCAACTTCCAGCTCCTGGAAGTCAGCCACGGCCGCGCCCTGTTCCAAGGCACGCCGCTGCCGGAGCACTTCAACCCGATGGGCGGCGTCCACGGCGGCTGGTATGCCACCTTGCTCGATTCGGCCCTGGGCTGCGCGGTGCACACCACCATGCCGGCCGGGCGCGGCTACACCACCGCCGAGTTGGGCGTGAACCTGGTCAAGGCCATCGGAGCGAAGGCGCCGCGGGTGCGCGCCGAGGGCAAGGTGCTGCACGTCGGGCGCCAGTTGGCCACCGCCGAGGCCCGTCTCTACGGGCCGGACGGCACGCTGTATGCACATGCCACCACCACCTGCCTGGTGTTCGAGCTGAAGCGGCCCGACTGAAACCGCTCTTGCAGCAGTGCGGGGCTCGGCGGGCCCGGAAAGAGCAGTGATAATGATTCGTATCGGCATTTCATAACTACCAGAAGCCGGTATCCGTCACTTCACTTACCGGAATCCGTCCATGACCGCACGTCTGCTCCAGCGCCTTGGCGCGCTCACTGGCATCGCCGCCGCCTCCCTCGCCTTCGCCCTCACTGCCCACGCTGCCGGCGAAGTCACGCTCTACACCACACGCGAAGCCGGGCTGATCCAGCCCCTGCTCACGGCCTTCACCGCGCAGAGCGGCGTCAAGGTCAACACCGTGTTCGTGAAAGACGGCTTGCTGGAACGTGTCAAGGCCGAAGGCGCGCGCTCGCCGGCCGACGTGCTGATGACGGTGGACATCGGCAACCTGGTCGACCTGGTCGACGGCGGCGTGACGCAGCCGGTGAAATCGGCCGCGCTGGACGCCGCCGTGCCGCCCAACCTGCGCGGCGCGGACGGCCAGTGGTATGCGCTGTCGATGCGTGCCCGCGTGGTCTATGCCGACAAGAAGCTGCCCCTGAACAGCTTGCGCTACGAGGACCTGGCCGATCCCAAGTACAAGGGCAAGGTCTGCATCCGCGCCGGCCAGCACCCCTACAACACCGCGCTGGTGGCCGCCATGATCGCCCACGACGGCGAGGCCAAGACCGAGCAATGGCTGCGCGGCGTCAAGGCCAACCTGGCGCGCAAGGCCACCGGCGGCGACCGCGACGTGGCACGCGACATCCTGGGCGGCATCTGCGACATCGGCGTGGCCAACTCCTACTACGTGGGCCAGATGAAGAACGCCAAGGAGGGCACCGACGCGCGCAAGTGGGGCGACGCCATCAAGGTGATCCGCCCGACCTTCGCCAAGAGCGGCGGCACGCACGTCAACATCAGCGGTGCTGCGGTCGCCAAGAACGCGCCAAACCGTGCCGAAGCCGTGAAGCTGATGGAGTTCCTGGTGTCCGACTCGGCCCAGGCCTTCTACGCCGAAACCAACTACGAATACCCGGTGCGCCGCGGCGTCGCACTGGAACCGGTGATCGGCGAAACGATCGGCGAACTCAAGGCCGATCCGCTGCCCATCGCGCAGATCGCCAAGCACCGCAAGCAAGCCAGCGCGTTGATCGACAAGGTCGGCTTCGACCAGTGAACGTGCATGCGCCCATGAGCCATGGGGCGGGCGGCACTGCGCTGCCTGCCCCTGCCTTCCCGCCGCGGCGGGCCGGCCCCCAGCCCGTGGGCCCGCTCTGGCGCGCCAGCGCCATTGCCATTGCCCTGGGTGTACTGGCGCCGGTGCTGGGCTTGGCTTGGCTGGCCCTGGGCACCGGGCTGGAGCACTGGGCGCACCTGGCGCAGTACGTATTGCCGAAGGCGGCCCTCAACACGGCCATCCTGCTGGCCGGCGTGGGTCTCCTGGTGCTGGTGATCGGCACCGGCTGCGCCTGGCTGGTCACCACCTGCGACTTTCCTGGCCGCGGCATGTTCAACTGGGCCCTGCTGCTGCCGCTGGCGATGCCGACCTATATCGTCGCCTTCGCCTACCTCGACCTGCTGCATCCGATCGGCCCGGTGCAGGGCGCGATCCGCTGGCTGCTGGGCTACGAGAGCCCGCGCGAATTCCGACTGCCCGACCTGCGCTCCATGCCCGGCGCGATCTTCCTGCTCGGCTTCGTGCTCTACCCCTACGTCTACCTGACCGCGCGCGCCATGTTCATGACGCAGCCGGCGCACCTGATGGAAGCGGCGCGCACCCTGGGCGAAGGCCGCGCCGGCGCCTTCTTCCGGGTGGCGCTGCCGTTGGCGCGACCGGCCTTGGCGGTGGGCGTCAGCCTGGCCTTGCTGGAAACGCTCAACGACATCGGCGCCTCCGAATTCCTGGGCATCCAGACCCTCACGGTGGCGGTCTACACCACCTGGATCACCCGTTCCGACCTGGCGGGCGCTGCGCAGATCGCCTGCGCCATGCTGCTGATCGTGCTGGCGCTGGTGCTGCTGGAGCGCAGCGGCCGCAAGCACCAGCGCTTCGGCTCGGCGCAGCGCATGCGCGCGGTGCAGCCGCGCCGCCTGCATGGCATGTCGGCCTGGCTGGCTTGCGGCGCCGCCGCCGCGCCGGTGCTGATCGGCTTCGTCGCCCCTGCGTTTTATCTGCTGAGCGAAACGGCCAAGCGCCTCGGCCAGGGCGGCGGCGTCTCGCGCGAGTTGATCGCCAGCCTGGGCAACACCCTGGGCCTGGCCACCGGCGTCACGCTGGTGGCGGTCGCTGCCGGGCTGGTGGTGGCCTGGGCGGTGCGCGGCATCGGCTCGGCGCGCAATCCGGCGCGCTGGCAGGCCCGGGTCGCCACCCTGGGTTATGCACTGCCGGGCACGGTGCTGGCCATCGGCCTGCTCACGCCGGCACTGGCGCTGGACACGGCACTCGGCACGCTGCTCGGCCATCCTGGACTCCCGTTGATGGGCGCGGGCGTGGTGCTGGTGATCGCCTGCGCCATCCGCTTCCTGGCCATGCCGCTGGGCGGAATCGAGGCCGGCTTGGCGCGCATTTCGCCGACCCTCGAACAGGCCTCGCGCCTGCTCGGCGAAAGCCCGTCGGGCACCCTGCGCCGGGTGCACCTGCCGCTGTTGCAGCCAGCCATCGCGGCCGGCGCGCTGCTGGTCTTCGTCGATGCGATGAAGGAACTGCCGGCCACCCTGCTGCTGCGTCCGGCCAATTTCGACACCCTGGCCACCTGGCTCTACGCCGAGGCCTCACGCGGCACTTATGAAGAAGGCGCAATCGCCGCGCTGGCCATCGTGCTGGCCGGCCTGCTGCCGGTGATCCTGCTGGCGCGCCATCGGCTCGGCACCGGGCCTGAAGAATGGAGAGCATGAGCGAACCCTTGCGCCTGGACGGCGTGTGCGTCACCTACGAAGGCGCACGCGGCATGCATACCGCAATCAACGATTTTTCCCTGTCGCTGGAGGCCGGCCGCATCGGCTGCCTGCTGGGGCCTTCAGGCTGCGGCAAGACCACGGTGCTGCGCGCCATTGCCGGCTTCGAGCCCTTGCGCGCCGGCAGCATCCACCTGGGAGAGGCGCTGCTGTCCTCGCCCGCCGCGCACATGCCGCCGGAGCAGCGCCGCGTCGGCATGATGTTCCAGGAGTACGCGCTGTTCCCGCACCTGAACGCGGCGCAGAACGTTGGCTTCGGCCTGCGTCGTCTCAAGCGCGAAGAGCGCGAAGCGCAGGTGGCGGCCATGCTGGCGCTGGTCGGCCTGCAGGAGGCCGCGGAGCGCTACCCGCACGAACTGTCGGGCGGCCAGCAGCAGCGCATCGCCCTGGCCCGCGCGCTGGCGCCGGCGCCCGCCCTGTTGCTGCTGGACGAACCCTTCTCCAACCTGGACAGCGGCACGCGCGAGCGCCTGACGACCGAGGTGCGCGAGATCCTCAGGGCCGCCGGCCAGACCGCCGTGCTGGTCACGCACAACGAAGCCGAGGCGAATGCCATGGCCGACCGCATCGGCGTGATGCACAACGGCCGCCTGGCACGCTGGAGCGAGAACACGCAGGCACACGCGGCATAGCGATCATGGGCTTTTTCGGAAAAGGTCTTTGACCCTCGGAAGAATCGCGCTTCCCGAAGCACTCCACGCGAAGGAAGTTCCGCGATGTCCCATTCCCTGACCCTCGTCAGCCACTTGTTGTGCCCTTACGTGCAGCGCGCAGCCATCGCGCTGCGCGAAAAGAACGTTCCCTTCGAGCGTGTCGTGATCGACCTGGCGAACAAGCCCGACTGGTTCGTGAAGATCTCCCCGCTCGGCAAGGTGCCGCTTCTGCGTGTGCCGCGGGCCGCCGGCGGCGAGAGCATCCTGTTCGAGAGCAACGTGATCTGCGAGTACATCGAGGAGACGCAGGAAGGCCCACGCCTTCACCCCGCGGATCCGCTGCAGCGCGCCGAGCACCGTGCCTGGATGGAGTTCGGCTCCGCGATCCTGGCGGACCTCTGGGGCTACGAGACCACGCGCGACGCCGAGGTCTTCGAGCAGAAGCGCCAGGCGCTCGCCACCAGGTTCGAACGCGTGGAGGCCGCACTGGCCGAGGGCCCCTTCTTCGCCGGCCAGCGCTTCAGCCTGGTCGACGCCGTCTTCGCGCCGGTGTTTCGCTACTTCGAACTCTTTGACGAACTGCATGACTCGCATGTCTTCGACCAAACGCCCAAGGTGCGTGCCTGGCGGCAGGCCCTGTGCGAACGCCCCAGCGTGCGCGATGCCGTCGTGCCCGAGTACCGCAAGCACCTGCGCGCCTTCCTTGAAAAGCACGATGCGCATCTGCTGACACTGGCCGGCCGGAACTGAGCCGACAATCGAAGACCGCGAAAACAACCGACCTCACGATATGCGCCTCCTCCACACCATGCTGCGCGTCGGCGACCTGCAGCGCTCCATCGACTTCTACACCCAGGTGCTGGGCATGCAGGTGCTGCGCACCTCGGAGAACCCGGAATACAAGTACAGCCTGGCCTTCGTCGGCTACGAAGGCAATCCGGCGCAGGCCGAGATCGAGCTGACCTACAACTGGGGCGTCGACAGCTACGAGCTGGGCAGCGCCTACGGCCACATCGCGCTAGGCGTGCCTGACGCCTATGCTGCCTGCGAGAAGATCAAGGCAGCCGGCGGCAACGTGACGCGCGAGGCCGGGCCGGTGAAGGGCGGCACCACGGTGATCGCCTTCGTGACCGACCCAGACGGCTACAAGATCGAATTGATCCAGCGAGCCGAAGGCGGGGCCGGCGCCGGCCTGCGCTGATCTCGATCAGCAGCCGAGCTGATCCGCCAGCGCGCCGATGTCGCGCACATGGAAGGTGTTGGCCGGGTCGGGCGACACGTCCTTGCGCCGATCGCGGCCCAGTTCATGAGGCCGCTCGATGTACGCGGTACGCAGCCCGCAGGCACGCGCGGCCGCCAGGTCGTCCTGGTGGGCAGCCACCAGCATCAACTGCCCCGGTGCCACGTCGAACACACCCGCCGCGCCCAGGTACACGCGCGGGTCCGGCTTGTAGGCCTTGAAGACCTCGGCCGAGAGGATGCAGTCCCAGGGCAGGCCGGCGCGCTTGGCCATCTCGGTCAAGAGGCCGATGTTGCCGTTGGACAGGGTGCAAATGGTGTACTTCGCCTTCAGCCGCGTCAGCCCCTGCACCGAATCCGGCCAGGCCGGCAGGCGATGCCAGGCGGTGTTGAGTTCACGCTTGCCATCGCGATCCAGCTTGTCCGCGACGCCGAAATCGCGCAGCACTTCGTCCAGGATGTGCAGGTGCAGTTCATCGACCAGGGTGAAGCCGCCCTCGCCCGCCGCGATGCGGTCCATCACCGCGCGCATCGCCGGCTGGTAGCCGGCGCGCCAGGCCAGTGCAAAGGCGCTGCCGTCCACGCCGGGCAGCATGCGCTCCACTTCGGCGCGGACGCCGCCGTGCCAATCGACCACCGTGCCGAAGATGTCGAATGCGAGCACCTTCAGTTCGCTCGCGTCATCTCGTGTCGCCATCATCGCCCTCCCCCAAGCTTCAGCGCGCCAGCTGGCTCGCCGCGCGCGCCAGCTCGGTGATGCGGGCCCAGTCGCCGGACAGCACTGCATCGGTCGGCACGATCCAGGAGCCGCCGACGCAGGCCACGTTCGAGAGCGACAGGAACTCGTGCGCATTGGCGGCATGGATGCCGCCAGTCGGGCAGAAGGTGACATCGCCGAAGGGACCCTGCCAGGCCTTGAGCATGGGCACGCCGCCGGCCTGCAGGGCCGGGAAGAACTTCAGCTCGGTGATGCCGTCTTCCTGCGCCATCATGATCTCGCTGCCTGTGGCCACGCCGGGCAGGAGCGGCAGGCCGATGTCGTGGCAGGCCTTGCCCACCGCACGCGTGTAGCCGGGGCTGACGCCGAAGCGGGCGCCGGCCAGGGCGGCGGCCTGCGCATCGGCGGCGCTGCGGATGGTGCCGGCACCGGCCACCGCTTCCGGGACTTCCCTGGCAATGGCCTCGATGCATGACAGCGCCCGCGGTGTGCGCAGCGTCACTTCCAGCATGCGGATGCCGCCAGCCACCAGCGCGCGCGCCAGGGGCACGGCGTGCGCCACGTCGTTCAGCACGATCACCGGGATCACCGGCGCGTCCCGCATCACCTCGATCGCGCTGAGTTTCTGTTGTTGGTTCACAGCCATGTGCAGGCTCCTTCTTCGGCAGTCAATGCATTGCGGCGCATGCCGGCGAACAGTTCGCGGCCCAGGCCGTGGCCGTCGGCCATGCGTTGTTCATCGGAAAGCTGCGCGGTTTCGCGCGCAGCCCATTCGTCTTGCGGCAGCAGCACCTCGAGGGTACCGTTGACGGCGTCCAGGCGGATCAGGTCGCCGTCGCGCACCTTGGCGATGGCGCCGCCGGCCGCCCCTTCGGGCGACAGATGGATGGCTGCCGGCACCTTGCCGGAGGCGCCGCTCATGCGGCCGTCGGTGACCAGCGCCACCTTGAAGCCCTTGCCCTGCAGCACCGACAGCGGCGGCGTGAGCTTGTGCAGCTCGGGCATGCCGTTGGCCTGCGGCCCCTGCCAGCGCACCACGCAGACCACGTCGCGGTCCAGCTCGCCTGACGTGAAGGCCTTCTGCAACGCGGCCTGCGAATCGAAGACGCGGGCCGGCGCTTCCACCACGTGGCGGTCATCGGGCACCGAGGAGACCTTGATGACGCTGCGGCCCAGATTGCCGGTGAGCAGCTTGAGGCCGCCGGTGGCACTGAAGGGCTTGGCCGCGGGGCGCGCCACCGCCTCGTTCTTCGAGGGCGCGGCGCTCTCCCAGCGCAGGCTGTTGTCGCCGTCGGCCAGCACCGGAACATAGGCGAATTCCGAAATGCCGCCGGCGCGCACGGTGGCCACGTCGGCATGCATGAGGCCGGCCCCGACCAGTTCGCCGATCACGAAGCCGGGTCCGCCCGCGTTCTGGAATTCGTTGACGTCGGCCGTGCCGTTGGGATAGACGCGGGTGAGCAGCGGCACCACTTCGGAGAGCTGGGCGAAATCATCCCAGTCGATCAGGATGCCGGCGGCGCGCGCCACCGCCACCCAGTGGATCAGGTGGTTCGTCGAGCCGCCGGTGGCCAGCAGCGCGCACATCGCGTTGACGATCGCGCGTTCGTCCACCATCTCGCCGATGGGAGGACAAGCGTAGGCCTTGTCGCTGGCACGCCCGAGCACGGTGCGCACCGCTTCACGCGTGAGTGCCTCGCGCATCGCGTCGCCCGGCTGGATGAAGGCGGTGCCCGGCACATGCAGGCCCATCGCTTCCAAGAGCATCTGGTTGCTGTTGGCGGTGCCGTAGAAGGTGCAGGTGCCCTGCGCGTGGTAGGCGCCCATCTCGGCTTCCATCAGGCCCTGGCGGCCCACCAGGCCCTGGGCCGCCTGCTCGCGCACCTTGGCCTTGGCACTGTTCGACAGGCCCGAAGGCATCGGCCCGGCGGGCACGAAGACGGTGGGCAGATGGCCGAAGTGCAACGCGCCGATCAGGAGGCCCGGCACGATCTTGTCGCACACGCCCAGGAGCAGCGCCGCATCGAACATGTCGTGCGTCAGCGCCACCGCGGTGCCCATGGCGATCACGTCGCGGCTGAACAGGCTCAGCTCCATGCCGGGCGTGCCCTGGGTCACGCCGTCGCACATGGCCGGCACGCCGCCGGCCACCTGGGCGGTGGCGCCGAGCTTGCGCGCCTCGTTCTTGATGATGTCGGGGTAGCCCTGGTAAGGCGCGTGGGCCGACAGCATGTCGTTGTAGGCGGTGACCACCCCGATGTTGGGGGCGCGCTCCGCCACGATCTTCAGCTTGTCGTTGGCCGGCAACCCGGCCACCGCGTGGGCCACGTTGGCGCAGCCCATGCGGTCGGAGCCGCGTTCGCGCTCGCGTGTCTGGGCCAGGCGCTGCAGGTAGGCATCGCGCGAGGCACGGCTGCGCTCTCGGATGCGATTGGTGACGTCGCGTACGGTGGGATGTGTGCTCATGGGGTGTGTCGCTCTTGTCCCTGGATGCCGCGGCGCAGTGCGCGGCGCAGACGGTCATGGTAGCAAAAGGTCATACGAATGACCCGCACCGGAGCCGCATCTTCCACTCGGCGCATTGCAGGAATAAAAATGCCCGGCCAGGGCCGGGCTTTTCGAATTCTCCGATTGGCAGATCAGTCGATCAGGGTGACCTCGACTCGACGTGCCTGCGCATTGCTGCCGCTTCCGGTGGTGGCTTCGGGCTTCTTCATGGCGACCTGGTTGGCCGGCACGCCCAGGCCCACCAGCACCTCGCGCACCGTCTGTGCACGGCGCAGGGCAAGCTCGGCATTGGTTGCGGCGTCGCCGGTCGCATCGTGAAAGCCCGAGATCTGCGCCTTCTTGCCGGCGCCCACGCCCTGGATCACGGCAGCCAGCGCCTCGGCGGCACGCGGCGCCAGGTCGGCGCTATCGGTGGCGAAGTAGAACTTCACCACGCCGCCTTCCACCCGGATGCTGGCACCCTCTGGCACCACCACGACCGTCGATTCGGTGACCACCGCGGCACCCGGCGCGCCGGGCGCGGGGGCGACCGAGGCCATTGCCATCGTGGTGGCAGCCGGGGCAGTCGCTGTCGCCTGTCCTGCAGCGCCGCCCTTGCCATGGAGCGCCACGCCTATCACCAGCAGGATCACCAGGGCGATGATGCCGCCCGCGAGCCCGAGGATGAAGTAGGTCTGGCTGTCGTCTTCACTGCTGGATGCCATCGGGCGAACTCCTTGGATCGAAATGGGCCGGTCAATAATGCTGCTGTGAACCATGACCGCGAAATTGTAGGCGTCGGGCTGCACGGTACCGACCCCGGCCCGCCGGGCCTCGATCCGATGCCCCGACCGTTGCGCGATCCCCAGCCCATGCTGGAGCGGGCGATCGCGCAATGGGGTGGCCACGAGGACCTCTGGATCTTCGGCTACGGCTCGCTGATCTGGCGCCCCGAGTTCGACTTCAGCGAGCGCCGGGCGGCCCAGCTTCACGGCTGGCATCGCGCCCTCAAGATGTGGAGCCGCGTCAACCGCGGCACGCCGCAGTGCCCCGGCCTGGTCTTCGGCCTGCTCTCGGGCGGCAGTTGCCGCGGCATGGCCTTTCGGATTCCGGCGGCCGACGGGCTCGAGACACTGGGGCGGCTCTGGCTGCGCGAGATGCCCACCGGCGTCTACGACCCGCGCTGGCTCGATTGCGTGACGCCGCACGGCCGCGTGCGCGCGCTGGCCTTCACGCTGTCGCGGCGCAGCCCCAACTTCACCGGCGAGCTGAGCGATGCGCGCTACCGCGAGATCTTCGCCAGCGCCTGCGGCCGCTACGGCACCTCGCTCGAATACGCGCGCCAGACCCTGCACGAACTGCGGCGCCACGGCATCCACGACGCGGCGCTGGCACGCCTGCTGCGCCTCGCGGAGGAAGAAGTGTCGGCCGGCTCCGATTGCGGGGCCGCGGCGAGTGGGCTATACCGATCGTTGCATCCTTTCTCTCCAACTACGAACAAGCAACAGGAGAACTCATGAACCATCGCCTTGCAGCCCTGTCTCTTCTTCTCGCATCGGCCGGCCTGCTCGCAGCCTGCGGCGGCATGAGCAAGGGCGTGGGCAAGCCGGGCGCCACCGCCAGCCTGGTGCCCACCGCGGCGATCTCGCCCAACCCGACGGTCGGCAACGTGAGCTTCACCGCGCTCGAGCATGGCGTGCGCGTGGCCGGCGAGGTGCGCGGCCTGCCGCCGAACACCGAGCACGGCTTTCACATCCACGAAAAAGGCGATTGCGGCGACAACGGCAATGCAGCGGGCGGGCACTTCAACCCCGCCGGCGGCCGGCACGGCAAGTACGCCGGGCCCGGCAGCCATGCCGGCGAGTTGCCCAGCCTGGTGGCCGATGGCAGCGGCGTGGCCCGCTTCAGCGTCGACAACCATGCCATCTCGCTGACGACCGGCGCTGCCAACAACGTCATCGGCCGGGCTCTGGTCGTGGATCGCGACCGCGACGACTTCACTTCGCAGCCGGCGGGCAATTCCGGCCCGCGCGTTGCCTGTGCAGTGATCATGAAGAGCTGAGCGAACTCAAGAGCTGCAGTTCGGCACGCGCCAGGTCGGCCAGGGTGTCGATGTCGGTCAGGATGCCGGCGTCGTCGACTTCCAGTTCGAGCACTGCCCCCGCATCGCGCAGCGCGCGCAACACCGGCGCCGCGCCCAGCGGCCCCGAGAGCCGGGCCAGTTCGGTCCCGCTGTCCGCCCCAAAGCCCACCGGATGACCGCGCTGCCCGCGGTACACCGGCTGCGCCGCGCGGGCGCCATCGAGCAGTGCCTGCGCCACCAGGCGCAGGGTGGCCGGCTTCACCAGCGGCAGATCGGCCGGCAGGATGAGCCAGCCCGCCGCGTCGGCGGTGGCGTTTACCGCGGCCGCTATGGAGTCGCCCATGCCCGCGTGGCCCGCATCCTCCAGATGCCAGGGCAGGCCGCTGGCACGCACCGACTCCAGCGTGTGCTCCAGCACCGGCTTGCCGGCCAGCAGCGCTCTCAGCTTGGAGCCGCCGCCGGAGGCCACGAAGCGTTCGCCGCGGCCCGAGGCCAGCACGATGATGGTGGGCATGGACATGGCCGGCAGTATGTACCGCCTTGCAAGACAATGGCGCCATGACCCTTTCCAACGAATCACTCGCCGCGCTGCGCAAGAGCTACGAGCGCGCCGAGCTCGATGAATCGGCCAGCGCGGCCGATCCCTTGCGCCAGTTCGAGCGCTGGATGAACGAAGCCATCGAGGCCAAGCTGCCCGAGCCCAATGCCATGACGCTGGCCACCGTCGGCGCGGACCAGCGGCCCTCCACGCGCATCGTGCTGATCAAGGGCTACGACGAGCGCGGCATCGTCTGGTACACCAACTACCAGAGCCGCAAGGGCCACGAGCTGGGCGGCAACCCTTTTGCAGCGCTGCAGTTCCACTGGGTGGAGCTGGAGCGCGTGGTGCGTATCGAAGGCAAGGTCGAGCAGGTGGAGCCCGAGTTGAGCGACGCCTACTTCGCGAGCCGCCCGCTCGATTCGCGCATCGGCGCCTGGGCCAGCCCGCAAAGCCAGGTGATCAGCGGGCGCGACGTGCTTGTGAAGAAAGCGGCCGCGGCCGCCGCAAGACACCTGCTCTCGCCGCCACGGCCGCCGCACTGGGGCGGCTACCGCCTGCTGCCCGATCGCTGGGAGTTCTGGCAAGGCCGCAAGAGCCGGCTGCATGACCGTCTGCGCTATCGGCTCGAAGAGGGGCAGTGGCTGCGCGAGCGCCTCGCGCCATGAGCGGCACGGACGCAAGCGGCGCAGACCCGATCGGCAGCAAGAGTAGCGCGTTGGACGCACGCGCCGCGACCGGCATCGCGGCCGGCTTGGCCGCGGGCGCGCTGTGGGGGCTGGTCTTCGTGGCGCCGCGCATGCTGGACAACTTCGGCATGGTGGACGTGACAGCCGCGCGCTTCGTCGTCTTTGGCGCAGTGGCCGCGCTGGTGGCGGCCACACGGCCGGCCGGGCACCGTTGGCCGGGCCGCCGCCATTGGCCCGCGGCGCTCTGGCTCAGCGTCCTGGGCTTTTCCGGCTACTACCTGCTGCTCGCCTGGTCCATCGCCATTGCCAGCACAGCCGTACCGAGCCTGATCATCGGCACGATTCCCTTGTGGATGATGCTGCTCGGCCGGCCGGCGGGCCTGCGCTGGCGAACCTTGATTCCCGGCCTCGCGCTCACCGCCGCCGGGGTCGGCCTGATGACCGCCAGCGCCTGGCCCGAAGGCGGCGCCGGCGGCCAGCAGTGGGGTTGGGGCTTGCTGATGGCGCTGGGCGCCATGGCCAGCTGGACCGCCTTCGGCCTGCTCAACTCGCGCTGGCTGCAACGCCACCCCGAAGTGCAGGCCGCCGACTGGGCCAACTGGCTGGGCATCGCCACCGGGCTCGGTGCCTTGGCGCTGTGGCTGCTGGCCGGCACCAGCCTCGATGCCCTGCTCGCCCAGCCGAAGCTGGGGCTGTTCGTGCTCGTGGCATTGGGCGCCGGAGTGGGCTCGTCGTGGCTCGCCACGGTGCTGTGGAACGTCGCCAGCCAGCGCTTGTCGGCCAGCCTGTGCGGCCAGCTGATCGTCAGCGAAACCCTCTTCGCCCTGCTCTACGCCTTCCTGTGGGACGGGCGCTGGCCGCAGCCGGCCGAAATGGCGGCGGCGGCCTTGTTCGTGCTGGGCATCCTGGCGTCGATCCGCGCCCACCGCTGAATCGGCTCAGCCTCGGAAGAAAGTGTTGAGCGTGTTGCCGGAGGCGGCATCGGCAAAGGCGGTGTCGAAGCGGCCTTGCTCCGCAATCGCCTGCGCGGCGCGCATGAAGCCGCCCCAGGCGGAGCGCGCCAGCGCGCCGCCGACGCTGATGCGCCGCACGCCCAGCGCGGCCGCGTCCTGCAGGGTGAGCGGGCTGGCCGAGCCGATCAGCAGGTTCACCGGCTTGGGCGCCACGGCCGCCACCACGGCCGAAATTTCTTCCTTGCTTCGGATGCCGGGCGCGTAGAGGCAGTCGGCGCCAGCCTGGGCGTAGGCCTTCAGCCGGGCAATGGTGTCGTCCAGGTCGCTGATGCCGTGGAGAAAGTTCTCGGCCCGGCCAACCAACAGCACGTCGCCACCCGCGGCATCGATGGCGCGGCGGGCGGCACTCAGCCGGGCCAGGGCTTCGTCGAGCGGACGAATGGGCTGTGCCGCATCGCCGCTCGCGTCTTCGATCGACAGGCCGGCCACGCCGGTCTCGATGGCCAGGCGCACGCTCTCGCCCACGCCCTGCGCATCGCTCGCATAGCCGCTTTCGAAATCGGCATTCACCGGCAGTTCGGTGGCCGCGACCATCTCGCGCAAGTGTTCGAGCACCTCGTCGCGCGTGCCGCTGCCGTCAGGCTGGCCGCGCGACCAGGCGAAGCCCGAGCTGGTGGTGGCCAGCGCCTTGAAGCCCAGGCCCTGCAGGTAGCGGGCGCTGCCCACGTCCCAGGGGTTGGGAATGACGAAGCAACCGCTGGCGTGCAAGGCCTTGAAGGCCTGGCGGCGCGCCGCAATGCTGGAAGGAGCTAGACCCATCGGTTCACCTTCGAGGTGGATGCGCGCATGGCGCGGGGCGCCTTTGTAGCACCGATGGATCAGCCCAGGTACTTGCTGCGCAGGTAGTCCAGGTAGGGCCGCGACTCGCGCGAGACATAGGGGGCCACCAGCGTCAGGGTGACGAAGGCGGCAAAGCCGGCGTCGGCCTGCTGCAGGCCGCCGCGCCCGGGCAGCAGGCGCTCGAAGGACAGCCAGCAGGTGGTGGTGAAGACCATCTGCACCGCCAGCATCTGCGCCTCCTGCGGCTGCGCCTCGATCACACCGGCGGCCACCAGCGCTTCGCACAGCGCCTTGGCGGCCAGCATGTTCTGCGCCGTCAGGGCCTGCGCGCGCTGGCCCAGCTCGGGGTACTCGCTCGACAGGAAAGCCATGTCGCGGTAGACGAAGCGGTAGGCGTCGATGGCCTCGAAGCGCAGGTGCAGCGCAAGCCACAGGTCGTCGATGGCCTTGACCGCGCCGGCCGAGACATTGAGCAGCTCGAGCCGCTCCTCGAAGCGACGGAACAGCCGCTCGACGATGAGCTGCTTGGCCTTGAAGTGGTAGTGCAGGTTGCCGGAGCTGATCTCCAGCTCGGCGGCGATGCGATGGGTGGAAACGGCGGCCAGGCCCTGCGCATTGAAGAGCTGCAGGCTGCAAGCCAGGATGCGTTCGCGCGTGTTGGAGCCGGCGGCCACGGGGTCGGAATGCTCGTGGGCGAGAGGCTCAGCGCTTGCGGCGCGCGGTGGTCGCGGCCGGGGGCTGGAGTTTTTCGAGTTGCTCACGCAGGCGCTTCACTTCGTCCTGCAGTGCCTTGAATTCTTCCGCGGTGGGCATGCCCAGGTGCGCAAGGGCAGAGGCGACGCGCTGGTCGAACACGTCTTCGAACTTGCGGATGCCGAAAGGATCGAGCGCCTTCAGGCCGCGCGGCAGCATGCCCTTGGCGTCGGCTGCGGTGGCGGGCTTGCCCGGCGCGATGCCGAGCAGGCTGTCGATCACATTGTTCTGGCGCATGACGACGTCGTCACGCACGTTGCCCAACGCCTTCAGGCCTGCATGCAGCAGGCTCTTGGCGCTGGCCGGTGCTGTCGGGGTGGCAGCGGCCGGCTTCTTGGCGGCAGGCTTCCTGGCGGCGCTTGCGGCCGCCTTCTTGCCAGTCTTGCTGTTGTCGGATTCGTCGCGGCGGGTCGCCATCTGCGCTATCTCCGGAAAGGGAAATGAAGGCCCAGAGTAT
This sequence comes from Variovorax sp., assembly GCA_035476655.1. Lineage (GTDB taxonomy): Bacteria > Pseudomonadota > Gammaproteobacteria > Burkholderiales > Burkholderiaceae_C > Variovorax. Next base: position 18,278 of record DATILH010000211.1, on the reverse strand, counting down.
GCGGCCGCGCCGCGAGAACGATCAGGCTGCCTTGCGGGGAGCGCGAGCGCGGCGGGCCGGCTTGGCTTCGCCTTCAGCGCCTTCAACGACTTCCTCGTCCAGGGCACCGGCCACGCGGCCTTCGATCTTCTTGGCGCCGGCGGCGACCTTGTCGGCGATCTTCACCGAGATCTTGGCGACGGGCATCTGGATGTCGCTGATCTTGTTCAGCACGGTGTTGCCCAGGGGCGACTCGACGCGCTCGGCCAGCTTGGCCACAGATTCGATGCCGTTGGTGGTGGTGGTGGCAACGCGATCCATCAAGTTGACGACACGGCTGGTATCGATGTCCAGGCGCTTGGCCAGGAAGCCGTTGGCCTTCTCTTGCGTTTCGATCAGGCGGGCCTTGATGCCTTCGGTCACCAGGGGCAGGCGACGGCCGTCCAGGAAGCTGGAGTAGCGCGTTCCGGCCGTGGCCAGCAGGCGATGCACGCCGGTGCGGTAGGCGCTCACCAGGGTCTTGGCGGCGTCGTTGTACTGGCCGACGATGTGGACGGCGGCGGTGGAGATGTCTTGGGTGGTCATTGCTTTTTCCTGGTTCAGGTGTTGATGGGTTGAATCATCGCCCTGCAAGCCTAGGCATGAAAAGCTAGTTCGGTTGGAAACTTAGGGCAGTTGGCCTATAGCCGCGCCGCCAGCGCCATCACCAGCGTCACCGTGAGAAGGCCCAGCGCGGTGGACACCGCCACGCTGGCCGTCACCAGTTCTTCCGAGGCGCGGTAGCGCTGCGAGAACAGGAACACGTTGGCCCCCATTGGCAGCGAAGCCGCCACCACCATCACCGCCAGTGGCAGGCCGCGCACGCCCAAGGCCCAGGCGATGGCTGCCACCAGCGCCGGGTGCAGCAGGTTCTTCAAGAGCGCCTGCGTCAATGCGCCGCGCCAGTGGCTTCCGATGGGCGTGAAGGCCAAGGTGATGCCCACCATCACCAGCGCCACCGGCCCGAAGGCCTGGCCCAGCAGCATCAGCGGCTTGTCGATCCAGGCCGGCATCGCAAGGCCGGTCTGCGCAAACAGGAGGCCCGCGATGATGGGAATGGGCACCGGATGGATGATGGCGTTGCGCAGCGCCCGCGCCACCGTCTTGCCCATGGGATGACGGCCCGCCCCGCTGCGCTTCGCCTGCTCGTGCGCCACCGCCAGCTCCAGCACCACGGTGGCGCTGGTCAGCAGCACGACCGAGTGCAGCGAGATCAAGGTGAGCAGAACCACCATGCCCGGCGGGCCGTAGGCCAGGCCGATCAGGGGAACGCCGATCATCACGCTGTTGCTGTAGGTATTTGCCAGCGCCAGCACCGCGGCCTGGCGATTGAAGCCGCGCACCAGCATGGTCAGCCCAAAGAGGAGACCGGAGCCGACGAAATAGGCCATCACCGGCTTGAACTGCAGCTGTGCCACGTCCACCGTGCTCATCGCGCGAAACAGCAGGGCCGGCGCCAGCAGCAGGAAAACGAGGTTGGACAGGTCTTTCACCGCGCCGGGCTGGATCCAGCCGCGCCGCCCGGCCAGGAATCCCGCCGCGATCAGGAGCACGACGGGCAGCAGCGCGCTGGCAACAGAGCTGTTCACCGCGGGCTGCGAGCTTCGCGCAAGGGCATGGAGGAAGCTTTTTTGTGTTGTGGCGAATTCACGGGGCGCCATTGTCGCGGCTTGACGCTCCTGTCGGCCCTGACTACATTAATAACCCGCTAGTCATTAACATCTCCATGCCGAAGCCCGGATTCTTCAGCGACAAGTTCTGTGCCGTGCGCGCCAAACGCGAGCGGCGCAAGGAAGCGCGCCCGGGCGAGCTGCTGGAAGCCGCGCTCGACCTGTTCGTGGAAAAGGGCTTTGCCGCCACCCGCTCGGAAGAAGTGGCGGCGCGGGCCGGCGTCTCCAAGGGCACTCTCTTCCTCTACTTCCCGAGCAAGGAAGAGCTGTTCAAGGCGGTGATCAGCGAAAACCTGGCCGGCCGCTTCGACGACTGGAACGCCCAGTTCGAAGCCTTCGAAGGCAGCACCCCCGAGATGCTGCGCTATTGCATGCGCATCTGGTGGGAGAGCGTGGGCTCGACCAAGGTCTCGGGCATCACCAAGCTGATGATCAGCGAGGGCAAGAACTTCCCCGAGCTGGCCGCCTTCTACCAGCAGGAATTCGTCAAGCCGGCGCACGAGCTGCTGCGCCGCATCCTGCGCCGCGGCATCGAGCGCGGCGAATTCGCCCCGGTCGACGTCGACCTGGCCATCTACACCGTGCTCGCTCCGATGATCTTCCTGATGCTGTGGCAACACTCCGCCTGTTTCAGCGCCGACGACCGGGACGCCTTCGATCCCGAAAAATACCTGGCGCTGCAAGTAGAGACAGTGCTCAACGGCCTCAGCGCACGGAGCCAGTCATGAAGCCCCCACGCTCATCACTTCGTGTATCGCTGCCCCCCGAGGGGGCGCCCAGTGCCCTTCGGGCGGCCGGGCGGGAACTGGCATGAAACGCTGGCTACCCTGGACGATCGCCGTGCTGGCGATTGCGCTGGTCGCGGGCGGCGCGCTGCGCGCGGTGAAGGCGCGCAAGGCGCAGGCGGCCGTCGCCAACGTGTCGGCCGAAGTGGCCGCCATCACTTTGCTGCCGAGCGACGTGCTGCGCGCCACCACGCGCGATCTTGCGCAGACCCTGCCCGTCTCCGGCACCTTGCGCGCCACCGAATCCGCGGTGATCAAGGCCAGGGTGGCGGGCGAGCTGAACGGCCTCGCGGTGCGCGAAGGCGACGCCGTGAAGGCCGGGCAGGTCATCGCCCGCATCGACTCTGCCGAGTACGCCTCGCGCGTGCGCCAGTCCCAGGAGCAGGCCGACTCGGCCGCCGCCCAGGCCGAGGTGATGCAGCGCAACTTCGACAACAACAAGGCACTGGTCGAGCAAGGCTTCATCTCCAAGACGGCGCTGGACACCTCGCTGTCCAACCTGAACGCGGCCCGGGCTACGCACCGCGCGGCGTTGGCCGGCGCCGAGGTGGCGAGCAAGGCGCTCAACGACACGGTCGTGCGCAGCCCCATCGACGGGCAGGTGGCGGCTCGACTGGTGCAGCCCGGCGAGCGGGTGGCGATCGATGCCAAGCTGGTCGAGGTGGTGGACCTGCGCCGCCTCGAGCTCGAGGCCACCCTCTCGGCGGCCGACTCGGTGGCGGTACAGGTCGGCCAGCGCGCCGCCCTGCAGGTCGAAGGCGAACGCCGGGTCGACGCCACCGTGGCACGCGTCAACCCGAGCGCCCAGGCCGGCAGCCGCAGCGTGCTGGTCTATCTGGCGCTGGAACGCAGCGAGGGCTTTCGCCAAGGCCTCTTTGCGCAGGGGCGGCTCGAGGTCGGCCGCAGCAGCGCGCTTGCCGTGCCGCTGGCAGCAGTTCGTGTCGACAAGCCGGAGCCCTATGTGCAGATGGTAGTCGACGGCCGCATCGTGCATCGGCCGGTGCAGGCCGGCTGGCGTGCGCAACTGGACGGCCAGACCTTCGTCACGCTCAAGGGCATCGAAGAAGGCGCCCTGGTGGTGGCCGGCAGCGTCGGCCCCATGCGCGAAGGCAGCGCCGTGCGCCTCGCTCCCGCGGCGCCCTGAGCCATGTGGTTCACCCGCGTCAGCCTGAAGAACCCCGTCTTCGCGACGATGCTGATGCTCGCCCTGGTGGTGCTGGGCCTGTTTTCCTACCAGCGCCTGCAGGTCGACCAGTTTCCCAACATCGACTTTCCCGTCGTGGTGGTGATCACCGACTACCCCGGCGCCTCGCCCGAAATCGTCGAGAGCGAGGTCACGAAGAAGGTCGAGGAAGGCGTCAACTCGATCGCCGGCATCAACGCGCTGACTTCGCGCAGCTACGAAGGCCAGTCGGTCGTCATCATCGAGTTCCAGTTGCATGTGGACGGGCGGAAGGCGGCCGATGACGTCCGCGAGAAGGTGGCCGCCGTGCGGCCGCTGTTCCGCGACGAGGTCAAGGAGCCGCGCGTGCTGCGCTTCGACCCGGCCTCTCGGCCGGTCTGGTCGGTGGCGGTGCTGCCCGATGCGGAAACGACGGCCGCCGGCGCGAAGCAGCCGAGCGCGGTCGCGCTGACCAACTGGGCCGACCAGGTGCTGAAGAAGCGCCTGGAAAACGTGCGCGGCGTCGGCTCGGTCACGCTGGTGGGCGGCACCAAGCGCGAGATCAACGTCTACCTCAATCCGCAGGCGATGGAGGCATTCGGCATCAGCGCCGACCAGGTGGTGGCCGCCGTGCGCAACGAGAACCAGGCGCTGCCGGTGGGAGCCGTGCGCTCCCTCACGCAGGAGCGTGTGGTGCAGATCGACGCGCGCATGGAGCGGCCGGAGGACTTCGGCAAGATCATCGTGGCGCGCAAGAACGGCTCGCCGATCCGCGTCGACCAGGTGGCCCGGGTGCAGGATGGTGCGCAGGAGATCGACAGCCTGGCCCTCTACAACGGCCAGCGCACCCTCCTCCTGTCGGTGCAGAAGGCGCAGGACGAGAACACCATCCAGGTGGTCGATGGCCTGAACGCCGCACTCAAGGACATGCGCGCGCAACTGCCGCCCGGCGTGAAGCTGGAGCCCATCGGCGACGCCTCGCGCCCGATCAGGGTCGCGGTGCAGAACGTGCGCCAGACCCTGATCGAAGGCGCGCTGCTCACCGTGCTGATCGTGTTCCTGTTCCTGAACTCCTGGCGCTCCACCGTCATCACCGGCCTGACATTGCCGATCGCGCTGATCGGCACCTTCTGGTTCATGCAGATGTTCGGCTTCACCATCAACATGGTGACCTTGATGGCACTCTCGCTGTGCGTGGGCCTCCTGATCGACGACGCCATCGTGGTGCGCGAGAACATCGTGCGCCATGTGCAGATGGGCAAGTCGCCCTACACCGCGTCGCTGGAAGGCACGCAGGAGATCGGCCTCGCGGTCCTGGCCACCACCCTGTCGATCGTGGCGGTGTTCCTGCCGATCGGCTTCATGGGCGGCATCATCGGCAAGTTCTTCCACGAGTTCGGCATCACCATCGTGGCGGCGGTGCTGATCTCGATGTTCGTCAGCTTCACGCTGGACCCGATGATGTCCAGCATCTGGCACGACCCGGCGATCGACCAGCACGGTAGGCCCAAGGGCCCGCCGACGGGTTTCTACGACAGGACCATCGGCCGCGTCACCGGCTGGTTCGACAGCGCCACCGACAAGCTGGCCGAGGCCTACCAGGCCATCCTGCGCTGGTCCCTGCAGCACAAGCTGGCCACCCTCTTCGCAGCCGTCGGCATCTTCGTCGGCAGCATCTTCATGGTGCCCCTCCTGGGCACCGAGTTCGTGCCCAAGGCCGACTACTCCGAAACGGCCATCAACTTCTACACGCCGGTCGGCTCCTCGCTGGAAGTGACGGAGGCGCGGGCCAGGCAGGTGGAGGCGGTGCTGCGCGAGATGCCGGAAGTGCGCTACACCCTCACAACCATCAACAGCGGCGATGCCCAGGGCAAGATCTACGCGAGCGTCTACGTGCGCCTGGTCGACCGCAAGGCACGTGAGCGCAGCGTCGACCAGATGTCGGTGGTGCTGCGCGACAGGCTGCGCACGGTCCCCGGCATCACTGTGACGCACGTCGGCCTGCGCGATTCGGTGGGCGGCAACAAGCCGATCGAGTTCTCGTTGCAGGGCCCGGACCTCAAGGAGCTGGAGCGCCTGACGCGCCTGGTCACGGAGAAGATCCGCGGCATTCCCGGCCTGGTCGACCTCGACTCCAGCCTGAAGCCCGACAAGCCGACGGTGAGCGTGGTGATGCGGCGCGACGCCGCCTCCGACCTTGGCCTGGGCGTGGCGCCGGTGGCGGCTGCCCTGCGCACCCTGGTGGCCGGCACCACGGTGGGCAACTGGCGCGCGCCGGACGACCAGACCTACGACGTCAATGTGCGCCTGGCCCCCGAGGTGCGCAACGCGCCGGCCGACCTGGCGCGCCTGCCCTTCCTCAGCACCGCCATGGGCGCCAATGCCGACGGGTCGAGCCGTATCGTGCGCCTGTCGCAGGTGGCCGAGGTGCGCGAGGCTACCGGGCCGAACCAGATCAACCGCCGCGCCCTGGCGCGCGAGGTGGCGATCAATGCCAATGTCGACCGGCGCTCGGCCGGCGAAGTCTCGGCCGACATCCGCAAGGCGCTGGAAGCCATCGCCTTTCCGCCCGGCTACAGCTACCAGTTCAGCGGCTCCACCAAGAACATGCAGGAGTCCTTCGGCTATGCGGTGTCGGCGCTGGCCCTGGCGGTGATCTTCATCTACATGATCCTGGCCAGCCAGTTCAAGAGCTTCCTGCAGCCGCTGGCGCTGATGACCGCCCTGCCCCTCACGCTGATCGGCGTGGTGCTGGCGCTGCTGGGCTTCGGCTCCACCCTGTCGATGTTCTCGATCATCGGCGTGGTGATGCTGATGGGCCTGGTGACCAAGAACGCCATCTTGCTGGTGGACTTCGCGATTCGCGCCCGCGGGGGCGAGCATCCCCTGCCCCGCGAGGAGGCCCTGCTGCTGGCGGCACGGGTTCGCCTGCGCCCGATCCTGATGACCACGCTGGCCATGATCTTCGGCATGGTGCCGCTGGCCTTTGCCCTGAGCGAAGGCGCCGAACAGCGCGCGCCCATGGGCCAGGCGGTGATCGGCGGCGTCATCACCTCCTCGCTCCTGACGCTGGTGGTGGTGCCGGTCGTCTACTGCTACATGGACGACCTGGCGCGCTGGGCCCGGCGCCGCTTTGCCGGCAAACCGGCGGCGACCCTGCCGGCGCCCCCTAGAATTGAAGGTTTGCCTTGAGTCCCGACTCTGGAAGGAAGCACTTCATCATGACTGCCACTACCGACCTGGAGCGCCTGCGCTTCAACATGATCGAGCAACAGATCCGTCCCTGGGACGTGCTCGAACAGGACATCCTCGAACTACTCGCCAATATCCGGCGTGAGGACTATGTGCCGCCGGCGCACCGCGGCCTGGCCTTCTTCGACATGGAAATCCCGCTGGGCGACGGCCCGGGGCAAGTGATGCTCTCGCCCAAGGTCGAGGCCCGCATGCTGCAAGACCTGCATGTGCAAAAGCATGAGTCCGTCTTGGAAATCGGGACGGGCTCGGGCTTCATGGCCGCCTTGCTGGCGCACCGCGCCGCCCAGGTGCTGAGCCTGGAAATCGATCCCCAACTGGCCGCCACCGCCGCCGCCAACCTGCGCGCCAATGGTGTGGACAACGTCGAAGTGCGCGTGGCCGACGGCTCCAAGCCGCTGGCCAGCGGCCCCAGCTTCGACGTGATCGTGCTCAGCGGCTCGGTCGCCAAGGTGCCGCAAAACCTGCTGGGTTCGCTGAAGATCGGTGGCCGTCTGGCGGCCATCGTCGGCGATGAGCCGATGATGCGCGCCCACTTCATCACGCGCACCAGCGAAGGCCAATGGGCCACCATCCAGCCCTGGGACACGGTAGCCCCGCGCCTCCAGAACTACCCTGAGCCGTCTCGCTTCAACTTCTAGGAAGATCAGCACCAGATGATCGACCAAATACTTCCCGCCGATCTGGCCGCCTGGTTCGGGCGCGACGCCAGCGCCAAGGCGCTGCTGCTGGACGTGCGAGAACCCTGGGAGGTGCAGACCGCCAGCGTGACGCCGCGGGGCTTTGCCCTCTTGGCCATCCCGATGAACGAGATTCCCTCGCGCATCGAGGAACTGCGCACCTACGACCGGATCGCCTGCCTGTGCCATCACGGCGCGCGCAGTCAGCACGTGGCCGCCTTCCTGAGCCAACGCGGATTTGTCGACCTTGCCAACGTGGCCGGCGGCATCGACGCCTGGGCCAGGCAACTTGACCCGGCGGTGCCGCGCTACTGATTCTCCACTGCGTCTAAGGACCTTTATGCCCAGGCTTCGGCTTGTTCCCCTTTGCTGCGCGCTGACCGCGACCCTCGCCGCCTTCACGCTGCCAGTTCATGCACAGAGCCTGGTTGAACTCTACGATGCGGCGCGCGCCTACGACGCCACCTATCAGGGCGCGCGTTCAGCCTACGACGCGAGCATTGCCCGTGCTGCGCAAGCCAAGGCTGGGCTTCTGCCCAGCGTGGGGCTGTCGGCCAACGCGGCTTACACCCGGCAGGATCTGCGGCTCGAGAGCGTGGGAAGCACGAGCCGCGACATCCCGCAGGAGAGCGCCGGCATCAACGCCACCCAGCCGCTCTATCGGCCGGCCAACTGGGCCGCCTACGAACAGAGCAAGCGTCAGGTCGACATCGCGCAGGCGCAGCTGACCACGGCCGAGCAGGACTTGGTGGTGCGCGTCAGCCAAGCCTTCTTCGATGTGCTGGCCAGCCAGGACTCGCTGGCCCTGGTACGCGCGCAGAAGGCGGCCACGGAAGAGCAGCTGGCATTTGCCAAGCGCAACTTCGAAGTGGGCACCACCACCATCACCGACACTCGCGAGGCCCAGGCGCGCTACGACCTGGTGGTGGCGCAAGAGATCGCTGCGCAAAACGACCTGCAGGTCAAGAAGATCGCGCTCGATCAACTCGTCGGCCGCACCAACGCCATGCCGACGCCGCTGGCCGCGCCGGTGGTGCTGCCCCCCCTGCTGCCCGCCGATGTCAACCAGTGGGTGCAGCAGGCCGAGGACGGGCATCCATCCATCCTGCAGGCGCGGCGCAGCCTCGAAGTCGCGACGCTCGAAGTCGACAAGGCACGTGCCGGCCACAAGCCGACGCTCGATGCGCAACTGGGCTACAACGTCACCAACAATCCGCAGGGCACTTCCACCAGCACGTCGCTGCAGGGCGTGCGTGTCAATGCGGCCAGCATCGGCGTGGTGTTCAACATGCCGCTGTTCGCCGGTTTTGCCACCGAGAACCGCATCAAGGAAACGCTGGCCCTGGAAGACCAGTCGCGCTCCATTCTCGAATCGACCCGGCGCAGCGTGACGCAGGCTACCCGTTCGGCGTACCTGAGCCTGGTGGCCGGGGCCAGCCAGGTGAAGGCACTGGAAGCGGCCGAGGCCTCGAGCCAGAGCGCGCTGGACGCCAACCGCCTGGGCTACCAGGTTGGCGTGCGCATCAACATCGACGTGCTCAATTCGCAGAGCCAGCTGTTCCAGACCAGGCGCGACCTCGCGCAGGCGCGCTACAACGTGCTGCTGGGCAATCTTCGGTTGCGCCAGGCCAACGGCACGCTCACTGAAGGCGACCTGCAGCCCATCAACTCGACGCTGGCCGCGCCGGGCAGCGCCGGCGCCGGCGCCTCGCCCGACCTACCCTCGGCCGCGACCCAGAGCCCGATTCAGCCGCAGCCGGCGCAGGTCGCGCCGCCCGGGGGCGTCAGCCCGCCGCCACCACCGGTTCGGGCACCGACTCGCTGATTCGGTTCAAGAGCGTGCCCACCGCGGCGGCAGTGCGCGCCGCCGCGCCGCGATGGGCTGAAGAGAAGGCCAGCGCGGCCTGCACCATGGCGTTCTGCCGCACCGGGTCGGCCATCAGCGTGAGGGCGCCAACCACCGCCTGCTCCATGTCCTCGACCCGCAGCGAGGCGCCACCGGCCAACGAAAGCTCAGCCGCCTCCGCAAAGTTGAAAGTGGACGGGCCCATGATCACCGGGCAGCCGCAGGCGGCCGCCTCGATCAGGTTCTGCCCACCCAGCGCTTCGAAGCTGCCGCCCAGCAGGGCGACATCGGCCAGGCCGTAATACAGCGCCATCTCGCCGAGCGAATCGCCGAGCCAGATCTCCGCCTCCTCGCCGGCTCCCGCTGCGGCACTGCGGCGCGCCACCACGAAGCCCTTGGCCTCGATCAGTTGTGCCACCTCGTCGAAGCGTTGCGGATGGCGCGGCACGATCATCCATTGCACCGCCTGCACCGGCAGGTGCACCTTCTTGCCGGCCGCCGGCGACCAGCCGACCGGCGGCGCATGGCGAAAGCGCTGCAGCACGTCGAGCAGCAATTGCTCTTCGCCATCTCGCGAGCTGGCAAACACCACCACCGGCTTGGGCAGCTTCTCACGCAAGCGGGCGGCGCGGCCCAGTTGCAGCGCATCGGGCGTGGCGTCGAACTTCAGGTTGCCGTAGACGCCGTCGACCTTGGCGCCGGCCGATACCAGGCGGTGGGAATCGGCCTCGGTCTGGGCCCAGACCGCGGCCAGCGAGGCATAGGTGGGCCGGGCCAGCCAGGCCAGGCGCTTGGCCGAGGCCAGAGACTTCTCGTTGAGCCGCGCGTTGGCCAGCGCCAGCGGAATGCCGCGCTCGGCGCAGGCAGCGGTGAGCACGGGCCAGATCTCGGTCTCCATCAGGATGCCGATGCGCGGGCGAAAGCGCTCCAGGAAGCGCTCCACCACTTCGGGCGTGTCCCAGGGCTGCCAGACCTGCAGGTCGTCCGGCCCGAGCAGCCGTGCGCCCTCTTCCCGCCCGGTGGCGGTGCCGTTGGTGAGCAGCACGCGCAGGCCCGGGTCCTGATGGCGCAGGGCGTCGATCAGGATGCCGGCGGCCCGAGTCTCGCCGAGCGAGACCGCGTGGATCCAGACCCAGCCGGTGCCGCTCATGGCTTCGTCGTAGTGGCCGAAGCGCTCCTCGACCGCCATGGCATAGCCAGGCTCGGCCGCGGCACGGCGGCGCAGCTTGCGGCGCAACATCGGCTGCAGCAGCCAGGTGGCAGCGCCGTAAAGGCGCAGGAACAGCGAATGCACGAATGAAGAAGTCAGTGCGCGGCCGCGGCCAGCTTGGCGTCGGGTTTGACGGACTTGAGCAGCGCCAGCATTTCGTGCTCGATGCGCGTGAGCGCGTCTTGCGTGTGGCCCTCGAAGCGCAGCACCAGCACCGGCGTGGTGTTGGATGCGCGGATGAGGCCGAAGCCATCGGGCCAGTCGACCCGCACGCCGTCGATGGTCAGCACCTTGGCCGGGGCGGGGAAGCTGGCGCGGCGCGTCAGTTCTTCCACCACGGCATGCGGCTCGCCTTCGGCGCAGGCCACGTTCAGCTCGGGCGTGGAGAAGCTGGTCGGCAGGGCATTGAGCACATCGCTCGCGTTCGGGCTCTTGCTGAGAATTTCAAGCAGGCGGCAGCCGGCATAGGTGCCGTCGTCGAAGCCGAACCAGCGCTCCTTGAAGAAGATGTGGCCGCTCATCTCGCCGCCCAGGGGCGAGTCGACTTCCTTCATCTTCGCCTTGATCAGCGAATGGCCGGTCTTGTAGATCATGGCCGTGCCGCCGGCCTCTTCGATGGCGGGCGCCAGGCGCTGCGAGCACTTCACGTCGTAGATGATGGTGCCGCCAGGCACGCGCGAGAGCACGTCCTTCGCAAACAGCATCATCTGGCGGTCCGGATAGATGTTCTGGCCGTCCTTGGTGACGATGCCCAGGCGGTCGCCGTCGCCGTCGAAGGCCAGGCCCAACTCGGCATCGCCGGACTGCAGGGCCGCGATGAGGTCCCTCAGGTTTTCCGGCTTGCTCGGGTCCGGATGGTGGTTGGGAAATTCGCCATCCACTTCGCTGAACAGTTCGGTCACCTCGCAGCCGAGGGCGCGGAAGATGGCCGGGGCCGAGGCACCGGCGATGCCGTTGCCGCAGTCGACCACGATCTTCAAGGGGCGCGCCAGCTTCACGTCGCCGACGATGCGCTTGGTGTAGTCGGCCAGCACGTCGACCTTGCGCACGCTGCCGCCTGCGGCCAGCGGGGCGCTGTCTTCTTCCATCACCTTGCGAAGGCCCTGGATCTCGTCGCCATAGATGGCGCGGCCGGCCAGCACCATCTTGAAGCCGTTGTAGTCCTTCGGGTTGTGGCTGCCGGTGACCTGGATGCCGCTCTTGCACAGGGTGCTGGCCGCGAAGTAGAGCATGGGCGTGGTGACGGCGCCGACGTCGATCACCTCGATGCCCGCGGCGACCAGGCCGCGGATCAAGGCTTCGCTGACAGACGGACCCGACAGGCGGCCATCGCGCCCGACCGCCACGCTCTTCTCGCCGACGGCGCGCGCCGCTGCGCCAAAGGCCTTGCCTAGCGCTTCTGCGACGCCCGTGTCGAGCGTGCTCGGCACCACGCCGCGAATGTCGTAGGCCTTGAAAATGGAGGGGCTGAACTTCATGGTCACCCTGCTTCTTGAAGTCAAAAAAGGACGGCCATTGTAGGCGGCGCCTTCCGGACTCATATGTCCGAAAATGGCTAGTCTTTGCGTGGGCCAAACCTACCATTGCCCCATGACCAACCCCGAACTCGAAAGCGATGCCTGCTACCTGGCGCTGAAGACGCATGATGCGCGCTTCGATGGCAGTTTCTTCACCGCCGTCACCTCGACCGGCATCTACTGCCGGCCGGTCTGCCGGGTGAAGACGCCGCGGCGCGAGAACTGCCGCTTCTTCCGCCATGCAGCACAGGCCGAGGCGGCGGGCTTCAGGCCCTGCCTGCGCTGCCGGCCCGAGCTGGCGCCGCGCGCGGCCAGTTGGTCGACGCAGGACGCCTCGCGCATCCTGGCACTGCAAGCGGCCCGCCTGATCGACGAGCCCGATGCCTGGCCCGACGCGGCCGAAGGCGAAGCGCCGGGCGCCAGCCGCATCGCGCAACGCCTGGGCGTGAGCGACCGGCACCTGCGCCGCATCTTCGAGGCGCATTTCGGCGTCTCGCCGCTGCAGTATCTGCAGACGCGGCGGCTGCTGGCGGCCAAGCAGCTGATCGCCGACACCCGGCTGCCGATGACGCAGGTGGCGCTGGCCAGCGGCTTTGCCAGCGTGCGCCGCTTCAATGCCGCCTTCATCGAGCACTACGGGCTCAATCCGAGCGCCCTGCGCCGGGCCGGCGAGAAGGAAGCACGCGACGGACAGCCCATTGAAGTGCGCATCGGCTTTCGCCCACCCTACGACCACCAGGCGATGCTCGACTTCTTCACGCGGCGCGCATTGCGCGGGGTGGAGGCGATGGTAGAAGGCTCAGCCTTCGCACGCACGCTGCGAGTGCGGCACGGCGCGTCCACGCACGTGGGCTGGCTGCGCATCGAACTCGACGGCGAGCGCCAGCAGGCGTTGCTCTCGGTCAGCGAATCGCTGGCGGGCGCACTGCCGATCGTGATCAGCCGGGTGCGCGCCATGCTCGACCTGGATGCCGAACCGATGGCCATCAACGCGGCGCTGCACGCAAGCTTTCCGCAAGGCGACGGCATCCGCGTGCCGGGCACGGTGGACGGCTTCGAGCTGGCGGTGCGCGCCGTTCTGGGCCAGCAGATCACGGTAGCGGCGGCGCGCACCATGGGCTCGCGCCTGGTCGAGGCGCTGGGCGAGCCTGTCGAGACGCCGGTCGCCGGCCTGACCCGCCTCTTTCCCACGCCCGCCGCACTGGCGGCCGCCGATGGCGATACCCTGGGCCGGATGGGCATCGTGCGCCAGCGCCAGGCGGCCTTGCAGGCCCTGGCGCGCGAGGTCGATGCCGGACGTCTCGCCCTGTACGCCGGCGCCGATGTGCCCGCCACCCTGGCCGCGTTGCAGGCCTTGCCGGGCATCGGCGACTGGACAGCGCAATACATCGCAATGCGTGCGCTGCGCTGGCCCGATGCCTTTCCGGCCGGCGACATCGCGCTGCAAAAGGCGCTGGGCGTGAGCGGCGCGCGGGCGGCGGCACAGGCCTCGCAAGGCTGGCAGCCCTGGCGCAGCTATGCAGTGCTGCGCGCCTGGCACTCGCCGCCGGCCGCTCATCCAACCGACGCGGCACGGCCCGTCACATCCTGAATGGAGAATAGGATCATGAAGTTCAGCAAGTCAGTTCCCATCTACACCCTGCACGTCGAAAGCCTGCTGGGCGGCGTCACCCTGGCGGCCACCGACAGCGGCCTGGCTGGCGTCTGGTTCGACGCGCAGCGCCACGCACCCGACACCAGCGGCTGGATCGAAGCGCCCGAGCATCCGGTGCTGCGACAAGCCGCGGCCCAGCTCGAGGCTTACTTCGCCGGCCAGTGCGATCATTTCGACATGCCGCTGGACCTGTCGCACGGCACGCAATTCCAGCAGGCCGTCTGGCAGGCCCTGCTGCGCATCCCGCGCGGCGGCACCACCAGCTACGGCCGGTTGGGCGCGCAGATCGGCAAGCCGGCCGCCGTACGCGCGGTCGGCGCCGCGGTGGGGCGCAACCCGATCAGCGTGGTCGTGCCTTGCCACCGCGTGCTTGGCGCGGACGGCTCGCTCACCGGCTATGCCGGCGGGCTGGAGCGCAAGTCGCGCCTCCTGCAACTGGAAGGCGCGGTGGGCTGATGAGCGAAGGCGAATGCACGGCACGCGCCGAAGTGGAGGCCCTGGCCGCCGAATCGAAAGTGGCGGCCCAGCCGGCGAAGGCGCCCGGCTGGCTGTTCGACCTGGTGCTGCTGGGCGCCCTGTGGGGCGCCTCCTTTCTCTTCATGCGCATCGGCGCGGCCGAGTTCGGCGCCATCCCGACGGCCGGCGTGCGGGTGATCATCGCCATGCTCGTGCTCCTGCCGCTGATGTTCCTGCGCGGCCAGGCCGGCGACTTTGCACGGCACTGGAAGGCCACGCTGCTGATCGGCGTCAGCAACTCCGGCCTGCCCTTCGTGCTCTTTGCCTTCGCGCTGCTGACCATCAACAGCGGGTTGGCGGCGGTGCTCAACGCCACCGTGCCGATGTTCGGCGCGCTGGTCGCCTGGGCCTGGTTCCGTGAACGGCCGGACAACTCGCGCCTGGTGGGGCTGGTGCTCGGCTTCATAGGCGTCGCCCTGCTGGCCGGACACAGCGCCGGCTTCAAGGGCGGCAGCGGCGTTTCGCCGCTGTGGGCCGTGCTGGCCTGCCTGGGCGCCTGCCTGAGCTACGGCGTCTCGGCCAATGCCACGCGGCGCTATCTCACCGGCGTGCCGGCCTTTGCCACGGCGGCCGGCAGCCAGGTCGGCGCCAGCCTGGCGCTTTTCCTGCCCACCTGGTGGTACTGGCCGGCGCAAACGCCCAGCCTGCAGGCCTGGCTGGCGCTGCTGGCGGTGGGCGTCGCCTGCACCGGCCTCGCCTACGTGCTGTTCTTCCGGCTGATTGCCAATGCCGGCCCGCAGCGGGCACTGACGGTGACTTTCATCGTGCCGGTGTTTGCCGTGTTCTACGGCGCGCTCTTCCTGGGCGAAGAGATCACGCCCTGGATGCTGATGTGCGCGCTCGTCATCGTCTGCGGCGTGGCCCTCTCGACCGGTTTGGTCAAGCTGGGCCGCAGGAAGCGGCCGCTGCCGGTGCCCTGAGACAAATTGCCTCGTTGCGCGGAGGCGCGAATGTGGTCGAATCGGGTCCGATGACGCCCTCGACCGTCCGTCGCAAGCTCTTCACCACGCTCGGCCTCCTTCTGCTGCTGCTGGTGGCGCCCGCCCGGGCCGCCAGCGTGCCCGACACCATCGAGCAGCGCGCGGCCGCCTGCATTGCCTGCCATGGGCGCGAGGGCTCCAGCGGCAATGCCGGCTACTTCCCACGCCTGTCTGGCAAGCCGGCCGGCTATCTCTTCAACCAGCTGCAGAGTTTTCGCGACGGCCGGCGCTTTCACAGCGACATGGTCTACATGACGCGGCACTTGTCGGATGCCTACCTGCACGAGATGGCCGAGTATTTCGCGGCGCTGAACCTGCCCTACCCGCGCGTCAACACCGCTACCGACGCCAGCGCGCAAGTGCTGGCGCACGGCCAGGCATTGGCCCTGAAAGGTGACCAGGCGCGCGACCTTCCGTCCTGCGTGTCCTGCCACGGCTCGGCGCTGATGGGCGTGGCGCCGGGCATTCCGCCCCTGCTGGGCCTGCCGCGCCTGTACATTGCATCGCAGCTGGGTGCCTGGCTCACGAACGACCGCCACGCGCTGGAGCCCGACTGCATGACCGTGGTCGGGCGCAAGCTGAACAGCGCCGACATCAACGCGGTGGCAAGTTGGCTGGCGACGCAACCCGTACCGGCCAACACGAAGCCGGCCACCTCCTTGGCTGCGCCCTTGCCGATGCGCTGCAGCGCGATGCCGAAATGAGGGGTATGGCCATGGTGCGGCGAATCGTCTTCCTTCTCGTCGGTATCGGCCTCCTTCTGGCGCTGGCCGGGATCGTGCTCGTCACGCTCAACCTGCGCGGCGAAGACAAGCTGCCAGCGGCACCAACGCCCTTCGAATCCAGCCAGGCGCTGGTCGAGCGCGGACGCTACCTGGCCCTGGCCGGGAACTGCGCAGGCTGCCACACGGTACGCGGCGGGGCACCCTACGCGGGCGGGTTGGGCATCGGCACGCCCTTCGGCACCATCTTCGCGAGCAACCTGACGCCCGACGAGAAGAACGGCATCGGCGGCTGGAGCGTCGACCACTTCTGGCGCGCCATCCACAACGGCCGCTCCAAGGACGGCCACCTGCTCTACCCGGCCTTCCCCTACCCCAGCTTCACCAAGCTCAAGCGCGAGGATTCGGACGCGCTCTATGCCTACCTGCGCACCGTGCCGCGCTCTGACCGGCCCAACACCGAGCATGCGCTGCGCTTTCCCTACAACACGCAGCTGGCGCTGGCGGTCTGGCGCGCGCTCTCCTTCAAGCCCGGCGCGTTCGAAGCCGACCCTGCAAGGCCGGCCGAATGGAACCGCGGTGCCTACCTGGTCGAAGGGGCTGGCCATTGCATCGCCTGCCACGGCGCGCGCAATTCGCTGGGCGCCACGCAAGACCAGCGCGGGCTGTCCGGCGGCCTGATCCCGGGCGAGAACTGGTATGCGCCGGCCCTCACCTCGCCGCGCGAGGCTGGCGTGGCCGACTGGGAGCTGCAGCACATCGTCTCCCTGCTCAAGACCGGCACCTCGCCGCGCGGCTCGGTGATGGGGCCGATGGCCGACGTGGTGTGGAGCAGCACGCAGCACCTGAGCGAACACGACCTCGGCGCCATCGCGCAGTACCTGCGCCAGCTTCCCCAGGAAGCGCCACCGCCGGCCCCGCCGGGACCGCTGGCGCGCGACCCGGCTGTCATGGCACGCGGCGGCGGCATCTACGCGCAGCGCTGCGCCTACTGCCACGGCGACGGCGGCGAAGGCGCGCCGGGCGCGTATCCGCCGCTGGCCGGCAACCGGTCGGTGAACATGGAGGGCGCCGCCAACCTGGTGCAGATCCTGCGCCACGGCGGCTTCCTGCCGGCCACGGCCGGCAACCCGCGGCCCTACGGCATGCCGCCCTTCGGCCATGTGCTGGACGACGAGGACATCGCCGCGGTGCTGACCTACGTGCGCGGCTCCTGGGGCAACGACGCGCCCTCGGTGAGCCTGGCCGAGGCCATGCGCCGCTAGCGCCGCTTCACTTCAATAGGAGCCCGGTGGAGGCGTGGCGCCGATGCGGCGATAGCGCGCCGCCGCCACCCAGTGGCCCACCGGGGCCTTGAGCGAATCCTTGGCGAACGACTGGCCGGGGTAGCTCGGCGTCATGCCCAGCCGCCGCAGCACGCGGTTGAACTGGTGCACGCGGGCGGTACGGCGCGTCACTTCGGTATAGAAGTTCACCCCCAGCGAAACGCAGATGCCGTCGCCCGGCTTCACCCAGCTGGTGTCGCTGCGCGTCATGTGCGGCGAAGTGCTCGGGAAGTAGACGCCATCGCCCGGCCCTGTGTCGAACTGGCGGCTGCGGGCCCGGAAAGACTCCTGATAGGAAATCTGGTCGCCGCCCGCGATGAAGTTCTCCACGGCCGGGGCCGGCACGACCTCGCGGTCCATGTTGTCCCAGACGCTCATCGTCTTGCGCCCGCGCAGCTGCAGCCAGAAGTTGTTCTCGCGGTCGATGTGGAAAGGCGTGACCGAAGGCGGTGCCGAGATGAAGATGAAACCGGTGACCATGAAGATGCCGGGCTGCTCGGGCTCGACCACGGGACGCAGGTCGTCCACGATGCGCGTGAGCGCGGCCTGGTAGCGCGCGTCGGTCTGCACGTTGTAGAGCGCCAGCCAGGAGCCGGGCTCCTCCATGCGCGCGAACACTTCGTCGATGGACAGGCCCTGCGGATGCTTCGGATCGTGCGTGAAGGGCGAGCCTTGTGTCGTGCCCGGGCGCAGGAACCGGCATTGGCCTGCCGGCATCAGCGAATTCGCCAGCTCCTGCAGCGCCGCCAGCTGAAACAGGGGATGCTGGTCAATGTTGTGCCGCAACGGACTCATGCGCCGCGTCGTGAAGTTCGCCGGATCGGCGGGCCAGACGCGGTAGCCCGCATAGGAATCGGTGGCATCGGCCGCAACAGCGCTCATAAGGCAACCTCCTGCTTGACGCTGCCTTGGCCAAGTGCTGAGGTGGCGAGCCGACTTCC
>DATILH010000210.1:0-3863 GCA_035476655.1 Variovorax sp. | reverse complement strand
AAAGACGGCACCTACTCCGTCATTCCGCGCATGTGGGGCGGCGAGACCACGGCCGATGAACTGCGCCGCATCGCCGACGCGGTGGACAAGTACAAGATCCCCACCGTGAAAGTCACGGGCGGCCAGCGCATCGACCTCTTGGGCGTGAAGAAGGAAGACCTGCAGAACGTCTGGCGCGACATCGGCATGCCTTCGGGCTTCGCCTACGGCAAGTCGACCCGCACGGTGAAGACCTGCGTGGGCAGCGAATGGTGCCGCTTCGGCACGCAGGACAGCACCAACATGGGGATCCGGCTGGAGAAAGCGCTGTGGGCCATGTACTCGCCGCACAAGGTGAAGCTGGCGGTCTCGGGCTGCCCGCGCAACTGCGCCGAGGCCGGCATCAAGGACGTGGGCGTGATCGGGGTGGACTCCGGCTGGGAGATCTACGTGGGCGGCAACGGCGGCATCAAGACCGAGGTGGCGCAGTTCCTGGTGAAGGTGAAGACATCCGACGAGGTGATGGAGTACTCGGGCGCCTTCCTGCAGCTCTACCGCGAGGAAGGCTGGTACCTGGAGCGCACGGTGCACTACATCGGCCGGGTCGGCCTGGACTACGTCAAGAAGAAGGTCATCGAGGACGCCGACTGCCGCAAGGCGCTGTGGGAGCGTCTGCAGTTCACGCTGGACGGCGAGCCCGACCCCTGGTTCGAGGCGGTGAACGCCTCGGTGGATGTGCGGCAGTTCGAGCCGTTCACCGCATGACGGCCACCATTGGGAGGAATGGCTTGTTGAACAGACGCCTCTTCATCGCTTCGACCGCCCTCTTCGGCCTGGGTGCGCGCGCGCAGGTCGCAGACCTCAACGACGCCATCAACAAGGCCGGGCGCCAGCGCATGCTGTCGCAGCGCGCGAGCAAGGCCTACCTGGCGCTGGTTCTGAAGGTCGAGACCCGCAACGCCCAGCAGGTACTGGACCGGTCGATCGCCCTGTTCGACCAGCAACTGATCGAGCTCAAGGCTTTCGCGCCCAACGCCACCATCCGCGGGACCTACGACACGCTGGGCGGCGCCTGGACCGATTTCAAGAATGAGTTGACGGACGCCGTTCCGAGCAAGGCTGCGGCAGCCCGCGTCGTCAAGCTGGACGCCGCCGTGCTCGCCCTGGCGCACCAGGGCACGACGCAGTACGAAGCGGCCTCGGGCAAGTCGGTCGGCAGGCTGGTCAACATCGCCGGCCGCCAGCGCATGCTGTCGCAGCGCATGGCCAAGTTCTACCTGGCCAATGGCCTGCAGATCGATCCGTCCGGCAGCGCGGCCGAGATCGGCAAGGCGCGCTCGGAGTTCGTGGCGGCGCTGGAGATTCTGCGCAGTGCGCCCGAAGCCACGACGCAAATCAAGGATGAACTGGTACTGGCCGATGCGCAGTGGCTGTTCTTCAACCACGGCCTTGCGCGCCTGGAGGGCGCCGGCGCGTCGCCCAAGCTCATGTCCGACGTGTTCGTCACGAGCGAGAACCTGCTGTCGATCATGGATCGCATCACCGGCCTGTATTCCAACCTCAAGAGCTAGAGAGTCCCCACCATGAGTGAATGGAAAGTCATTTGCCGCATCGACGACATCCCGGTGCTGGGTGCGCGCCGCGTGGCGCGCCCGGTGGGTGTGGACGTCGCGGTGTTCCGCAATGCCGAGAACCAGGTGTTCGCCCTGCTCGACCGCTGCCCGCACAAGGGCGGCCCGCTGAGCCAGGGCATCGTGTTCGGCACCAGCGTGGCCTGTCCGCTTCACAACTGGACCGTCGGGCTTTCCGACGGCTGCGCCAAGCAGCCGGACGAAGGGTGCACGCCGAAGTTCACTTGCAAGGTGGAAGACGGGCAGGTCATGCTCGACGTGAAGGAACTGGCGACCCACGCGCTCGACCTGGAGCGTCCGCGCGCCGGGCCCGGCCGGGCGACGGCGGGCGCGCTGGGCGACGAGACCTTTGATGTGCAGGCGCCGCATGGGGCTTGAACTTCTGTCGGCGAACGCGGGACACAAGCGATGAACGAAACCAGATCCACCTGCCCCTACTGCGGCGTGGGCTGCGGCGTGATCATCGAGTCCGACGGCGCGCAGATCACCGATGTGCGCGGCGACCCCGAGCACCCGGCCAACTTCGGTCGCCTGTGCACCAAGGGCTCGACCCTGCACCTCACCGCCACCGCCGAAATCACCAGACAGACAAGGCTGCTGCAGCCCATGCTGCGCAACGAACGCAACGCGGCACCGCAAGCGATCACTTGGGACCAGGCCCTCGACACTGCCGCCGACAAGTTCGCGAACATCATCCACGCGCACGGCCCCGACGCCGTCGGCTTTTATGTCTCCGGCCAGCTGCTCACCGAGGACTACTACGTCTTCAACAAGCTGGCCAAGGGCCTGATCGGCACCAACAACATCGACACCAACTCGCGCCTGTGCATGAGCAGCGCGGTGGCCGGCTACAAGAAGACGCTGGGGGCCGACGCGCCGCCCGCCTGCTACGACGACTTCAATGATGCGCACTGCCTCTTCATCGTCGGCAGCAACACCGCCTGGGCGCATCCCATCCTGTTTCGCCGCATCGAGGACGCCAAGCGCGCCAACCCGGCGATGAAGATCATCGTGGCCGACCCGCGCCGCACCGACACGGTGGAACTGGCCGACCTCTTCCTGCCGATCCAGCCCGGCACCGACGTCATGCTGTTCCACGGCATGCTGCACCTGATGCTGTGGGAGGGCTGGACCAAGCCCGAGTACATCGCCGCCCATACCAACGGCTTCGACGCGCTGAAGGCCACAGTGCGCGACTGCACACCCGACAAGGTGGCCCAGGTCTGCGGCATCGCCAAGGAAGACCTGCTGGAAGCCGCGCGCCTCTTCGCCACCTCGCCCGCCACCCTGAGCCTCTATTGCCAGGGGCTCAACCAGTCCTCCTCCGGCACCGCGAAAAACGCGGCCCTCATCAACCTGCACCTGGCCACCGCGCAGATCGGCAAGCCCGGCGCCGGCCCCTTCTCGCTCACCGGCCAGCCCAACGCCATGGGCGGGCGCGAAGTCGGCGGGCTGGCCAACCTGCTCTCGGCCCACCGCGACCTGGCCAACCCGCAGCACCGCGCCGAAGTGGCTGCCCTCTGGGGCATCGAGTCGGTGCCCGAGAAGCCCGGCAAGACCGCGGTCGAGATGTTCCAGGCCGCCGCAGACGGCGAGATCCGCGCCTTGTGGATCGCCTGCACCAACCCGGCGCAGTCCATGCCGGACCAGGCCACCGTGCGCCGCGCGCTGGAGCGCTGCGAGTTCGTCATCGTGCAGGAGGCCTTTGCCACCACTGCCAGTTGCGCCTACGCCGACCTGCTGCTGCCCGCCACCACCTGGGGCGAGAAGACCGGCACCGTGACCAACAGCGAGCGCCGCATCTCGCGCGTGCGGCCCGCAGTGCCAGCGCCGGGCGCGGCGAGGCATGACTGGTCGGCCGTGGTCGACTTCGCACGGCGGCTCGAAGCGCGGATGGCCCAAACAAGCCTGCAGACGCTGTTCCCCTACGCGCTCGACAGCGAGGCCGGCGCCGTGGCCATCTGGAACGAGCACCGCGAATCCACCCGCGGCCGCGACCTCGACATCACCGGCCTGAGCTGGCAGCTGCTCGACACCCAGGGTCCGCAGCAGTGGCCCATGCCTGAAGGCGCGAACGCCGGACGTGTACGCCTCTACGAAGACGGCGTGTTCCCCACGCCAGACGGCAAGGCGCGTTTTGCCAACACAGTGTACAAGCCCGTGGCCGAGCCGCGCGAATCGCGCTACCCGTTCTCGCTGACCACCGGCCGCCTGCGCGACCTATGGCACGGCATGCGCAGCACCGGCACCGTG
>DATILH010000209.1:0-13549 GCA_035476655.1 Variovorax sp. | reverse complement strand
CGCGGTGGTCGTGGGCCTGGCCCGGCCGGACAACACCACCACCTTGCGCACCGCCAGCTTCGCCTTCGAGGAAAAGACGCTCAAGGGCAGCTTCTACGGATCGACCCGTCCGCGCTACGACTTCCCGCGCCTGGTGTCGCTTTATCAAGCCGGCAAGCTCAAGCTGGATGAACTCATCACCAAGCGCTATCGCATCGACGATGCACCGCAGGCTTTCGACGACCTGGCGCAAGGGCGCAATGCGCGCGGTGTGATCGTGTTCGACTGATGGCAGCCTGAATCCGCCACCGGCGGCGCTGCGTATTGAATTCCGACGGGCTCGTTCGTCTGGTAAGCGAAGAGAGACTGGAGGTTTGCCATGAACACATCGTCTGCCACCACCACCGGCTGGGAACTGCGCTTCGAATCCCTGTACAGCGGCCGCCGCGGCTACGCCTTTCCCTGTGATGCAATGGGTCAGGTCGACATGGACAGCTTGAGCGAGCGGGCGCTGCAGAACTACCTTTATGCCCGCGCCATGATGGGCCTCGAAGTCGCCTGGCCCAGCGTGCGCCCCAGCGACAGCCTGCTGCATTGAATGCAACGGGTGCAACCGGATGAATCGATGCCACATTCGAGGAGGCATCCGCGGTTGAATGAATCAACCGCATGCCGAGTTTCGACCCCTGGCTCTCGATCACCATGGCAATGGACGCAGCGGCCGCCGGCCATGCCGACGGCGCGGGCCTTGCCGCGCGCCGCGAGCGACGGCTCGGCGCCCTGCTGAAGACGGCGGCCGAGCGCTCCCCCCTTTTCAGGCGCCTGCTGGCCGGCCGCACGGCGCTGTGCGAGCTGCCCGTCACCCGCAAGACAGAACTGATGGCGCAGTTCAGCCAGTGGCTCACCGAGCCGCGGCTGCGCCTGCCCGCGCTGCACGCCTTCATCGCCGATCCGGGCAATATCGGCCGCCCCTTCATGGGCCGCTACACCGTCTGGGAAAGCTCGGGTAGCAGCGGCGAGCCCTGCATCTTCGTGCAGGACGCCGCGGCCATGGCCGCCTACGACGCGCTGGAGGCAGTGCGCCGGCCGCGCCTGCGCCCCTTGTCGCAATGGCTGGACCCGTACTGGCTGGGCGAGCGCATGGCCTTCGTGGGCGCCACCAACGGCCACTTCGCCAGCACCGTGGGCATCGCGCGGCTGCGCCAGCTCAATCCCGTGCTCGCGCCGCGCCTGCACATCCTCGACTTCCTACAGCCGATGGCGCAGCTGGTGCATCAGCTCAACGCGCTTTCACCCACCATCGTCGCCACCTACCCGAGCGCGGCCGTGCTGCTGGCCAAGGAACGCCAGGGCGGCCGGCTGCGCGCCGCGGTGCGCGAGATCTGGACCGGCGGCGAAGAGCTCTCCCCCGCCATGCGGCGCTTCGTGCAGACGGCTTTCGACTGCCCGGTGACCAACAGCTACGGCGCTTCCGAATTCCTGTCGCTGGCCTTCGAATGCCCGCTGGGGCAGCTGCATCTCAACAGCGACTGGGCCATCCTGGAATCGGTGGACGAGCGCGGGCGGCCGGTGCCGGACGGCACGGCGGGGGCCACCACACTGCTGACCAACCTGGCCAACCACGTGCAGCCGCTGATCCGCTACGACCTGGGCGACCGGGTCCGCCTGCACGCGCAAGCCTGCAGCTGCGGTTCGCACCTGCCGGTGCTCGAGGTGGAAGGCCGCTGCGACGACACGCTGCACCTGGGCGGCGCCCCCGCCGAGGTTTCCGTGCTGCCGCTGGCCTTGTGCACGGTGCTGGAAAGCGAGGCCGGCCTGTTCGACTTCCAACTGGTCCAGGAAGGCCCGAGCGCCCTGCTGCTGCGCACACGACTGCGCGGCGACGCCGCCGACAGCGCCCTGCAGCGCGGCCGGCGAGCCCTCGAGGCCTTTCTGCGCACACAGGGCGCGCGTGGCGTGCACATCCGCTGCCGCAGCGCGCAGGCCTGCCCGGGCGGGCGCAGCGGCAAGGTGCAGCGGGTGGTGGGCGCCGGGCACTGAAAGCGAAGGCCTGTACGATCCCGGCCCGTGAACGAGATTTTTCAGAACAAGGCCAGGTCGTGAAGGGCGCCACCTCCACGGCCATTGCAGCCTCCCCCACTCCCCTCCATTCCGCCGACCTCGGCGCCGCCTTGGCGGTGGTGCTGATCTGGGGCCTGAACTTCGTGGCGATGAAACTGTCGCTGCGCGACTTCACGCCTTTCCAGCTCGGCGCCATCCGCTACCTGTTCGCCGCCCTGCCGCTGGTGCTGCTGCTCAAGCGTCCGGCCATGCCGATGCGCTGGCTCCTCTACTACGGCCTGGCCCAGGGCTGCGGGCAGTTCGGCCTGCTTTTCACCGCCCTGCAAGTCGGCATGACGGCGGCGCTGGCCTCGGTGCTGATGCAGACCCAGGTCTTCTTCACCACCGTGCTGGGCGTGGTGCTGCTGCACGAGCGCATCGGCAAGCCGCTGCGCGCCGGCCTGGCGCTGGCGGCCATCGGCCTGAGCTGCTTCGCGCTGAATCATTTGGCCGGCGACGGCGCGACCGGGGGCACCACTGTGCTCGGCCTTGTGCTCAACCTGTGCGCGGCCGCCATGTGGGCCGGCTCGAACATCGTCGCGCGCAAGGCGCAGCAGGCGCATCCGAACTTCGACGCGCTGCAGTTCGTGGTGTGGAGCAGCCTGGTGCCCATCGTTCCCTTCATCGCGCTCAGCCTGCTCTTCGATCCGCCGGCGGTGCGCTGGCAATGGCTGCACGCCAGCGCCGGCGCCTGGGCCGGCGCTGCCTACCTCGGATGGATCGCCACGGTGCTGGCCTACGCCCTGTGGACCGGCCTGTTCAAGCGGCATCCGGCGAACCGGGTCGCGCCTTTCAGCCTGGGCGTGCCGGTGGTCGGGCTGGCAGCCGGCATGGGCCTGCTGGGCGAGCGCATCAGCGCCTGGCAATGGGCCGGCATCGCCTTCGTGGTGGCGGCGCTGGTGGCGGTGATGTTCGGCGGGCGCTTGCGCTGGCGCGTGGGCCGCGTGCGCGGATGAGCACGCGAGCAAGTCTCGTGGCATCCTCGTTGCCATGAGCCTGCCGCGGCCGCCCTCCTCCACTGAACCGGCAAGCGCCGTCGTCCCTCGCGCCGGGACCGCGCGCCAGGAAGGCTGGCAGCGCTGGCTGCCCGGGCTGCAGACGCTGCGCCACTACCAGCTGGACTGGCTGCGCCACGACATCGCCGCCGGCCTGGTGCTCACCACCATGCTGGTGCCGGTGGGCATTGCCTACGCAGTGGCCTCGGGGCTGCCTGGCATCCACGGGCTTTACGCCACCATCGTTCCGCTGCTCGCCTATGCGTTGTTCGGGCCCAGCCGCATCCTGGTGCTGGGGCCGGATTCGTCGCTGGCGGCCATCATCCTGGCGGTGGTGCTGCCGCTGTCGGGCGGCGACCCGATGCGCGCGGTGGCGCTGGCCAGCGCGATGGCGCTGGTGGCCGGCACGGTCTGCGTCCTGGGCGGGCTGGCGCGGCTGGGCTTCATCACCGAACTCTTTTCCAAGCCGATCCGCTATGGCTACATGAACGGCATCGCGCTGACGGTGCTGATCAGCCAGGTGCCCAAGCTCCTGGGCGTCTCGATCGAGGGCGACGGGCCGCTGCGCAACGTCTGGGCCATCGGCCAGGCGGTGCTGGGCGGCAAGACCCACCTGCCCAGCTTCCTGGTCGGCGCCGGCACGCTGGCGATCATCCTGCTGCTCAAGCGCAGCAAACGTGTGCCGGGCATCCTGATCGCGGTGGCCGCCGCCACCGTGGCGGTCGGCGTGTGGGACCTGGCCGCACGCGGCGTGGCAGTGATGGGATCGGTGCCGCAGGGCCTGCCGGCCTTCGCGATCCCGTGGATCGGCAGGGGCGATCTGGTCCCGGTGCTGCTGGGCGGCCTGACGCTGGCGCTGGTGTCCTTTGCCGACACCAGCGTGCTGTCGCGCGTCTACGCGGCGCGCCAGCGCGCACAGGTGGATCCCAACCAGGAGCTGGTGGGGCTCGGCGTCGCCAACCTGGCGGCCGGCTTGTTCCAGGGCTTTGCCATCAGCAGCAGTTCCTCGCGCACGCCGGTGGCCGAGGCGGCCGGTTCCCGCACGCAGCTCACCGGCGTGGTCGGCGCACTGGCCGTGGGCCTGCTACTGCTGGCGGCGCCCGACCTGCTGCGCAACTTGCCAACCAGCGCGCTGGCCGCGGTGGTGATCGCCGCGGCCATCGGGCTGATCGAGGTCAAGGATCTGCGCCGCATCCATCGCATGCAGCCCTGGGAGGCCTGGCTGTCCGTTGGCTGCACGGCCGGCGTGATCTTCCTGGGCGCGATCGAGGGCATCGGCCTGGCCATCGTGGTCGCCATCGTCGAGTTTCTGTGGGACGCCTGGCGCCCGCACTTCGCGGTGCTGGGGCGCGCCGAGGGCGTCAAGGGCTACCACGACATCACGCGCTACCCCGATGCGCGTCGGATCCCGGGCCTGGTGCTGTTCCGTTGGGACGCGCCGCTGTTCTTCGCCAATGCCGAGCAATTTCACGAGCGGGTGCAGGACGCGGTGGCCACCTCGCCGACGCCGGTGCGCTGGCTGGTGGTGGCGGCCGAACCGGTGACCAGCGTGGACGTGACCGCAGCCGACATGCTGGCCGAACTCGACGAGCAGTTGCATGCCGCCGGCATCGAGCTGTGCGTGGCCGAGATGAAGGACCCGGTGAAGGACAAGCTCAAGCGCTTCGGCCTGTTCGCGCGGCTGGGCGAGTCGGCCTTCTTTCCGACACTGGGCGCCGCCGTGGGCGCGTATCTTGAGACTCACCCGGTGGACTGGGTGGACTGGGAAGACCGGGAACATTGAGCCATGCCTTCTTCCATGCGCGCCATGGTGCTGAGCGCGGTTCACCGGCCGCTGGCGCTGGTGCAGCGTGCATTGCCTGTGCCTCGAGAAGGCGAACTGCGCCTGCGCGTGCTGGCCTGCGCCGTCTGCCGTACCGACCTGCATGTGGTGGACGGCGACCTGCGCCTGCCGCAACTGCCTATCGTGCCTGGTCATGAGGTGGTGGGCGAGGTCGAGGCGCTGGGGCCCGGTGTCGATGACTTCCGCCTGGGCGACCGGGTGGGCGTGCCCTGGCTGGGCCACACCTGCGGCCATTGCGCCTACTGCGCCGCCGGCAGCGAAAACCTGTGCGACACGCCCCGCTTCACCGGCCTGCACCGCGACGGCGGTTTTGCCAGCCACCTGATCGCCGAGGCGGCCTTCTGCCTGCCGCTGGGCGCGCTGGCGCAAAGCCCGCCCCATGCCGCGCCCCTGCTATGCGCCGGGCTGATCGGCTGGCGCAGCCTGAAGGCGGCCGGCAGCGATGCGCGGCGGCTGGGCCTGTACGGCTTTGGCGCAGCGGCGCACCTGATCGCGCAGGTGGCTTGCGCGCAGGGCCGCGAGGTCTTCGCCTTCACGCGGCCGGGCGACAGCGCCGGCCAGCAGTTCGCGCGCTCGCTCGGCGCCGCCTGGGCCGGCGGCTCCGATGAACTGCCGCAGGCGCCGCTGGATGCCGCCATCATCTTCGCGCCGGTGGGCGCGCTGGTGCCGGCGGCGCTGCGCGCGGTGCGCAAGGGCGGGCGCGTGGTGTGCGGCGGCATCCACATGAGCGACATTCCGTCCTTCGCCTACCGGCTGTTGTGGGAGGAGCGGCAAGTGGTGTCGGTGGCCAACCTCACGCGAGTCGACGCGCGCGAATTCCTGGCGCAGGCCCAGGCGCAGCCGCCGCAGGTGCACATCACGACTTACCCGCTGGAACAGGCCAATGAAGCGCTGGCCGATCTGCGCGCCGGCAAGGTGCAGGGAGCGGCGGTGCTGCTGCCCTGAGAGGGCTTGTGCCGCAGGCGCCCACGTGCACGCCTACTCTGCCTTGCTGTTGTTGTCCTTGACCACCTTGCCCCAGCGCTGGGTCTCCATTTGCATCGCGGGGCGGCCGCAGGGGCAGCGACGCACCGGCGTGTGTCAGGAGCACGCGGCCGTGGAACTGGCCATCGAGCAGCAGGACGCCACCGCCGCGCGGCAGGCCATGGAGGCGCACCTGCGCGGAGGCATTGCACGGCTGTTCGGCCTCTGACTCGAACTGGCCGGGCGGGCTGCCCGCCAACTGGCGTCGGTCATCGAGGCCCTCCGTGCGCCGCGCCCCCCACACTCGCGCGCCGGGGAGGAATCCAGTAGGCCAGCGTCCCAGCCGCCACCAACGCGATCAGTCCGGTGGTAGCGATGCCCGCGGCCAGGGACAAGCTGGCCGCCATGAGCGACAGCAGCGCCGGACCACTCGAAGAGCCGATGTCCGACATGAGACGCCACACGCCCAGGAAGTGCGCGCGGCCGTGCCGCGGCGAGTGGTCGGCCCCGAGGGTCATGATCATCCCCGAGCCGATGCCGTTGCCGAATCCGATCGCCAGTGCAGCGATCAGCAGCGTGACGAATCCGGTGGTCAGCGGCATCAGCAGCATCGCCACGCCCATGATCAGCATCGACGGCACCGCGACCCAGCGCCGGCCCTTATGGTCCATCACCTTGCCCGCCGGGTAGAACACGAGCATGTCGATGCCGCCGGCCAGGCCGTAGATCAAGGAAGCCACCGCGGGTGCCAGCGCCAGGTGCTCGGCCCACAGTGGTATGACGGCCTGCCGCGATGCCCGTACCGCACTGACCAGCACCACCCCGATGCCCAGGGTGAGAAACACGCGGCGGTGATCTCTCAGCGTGGAGACGAGGGTGGTCGAGGCAGGCACGCTCTGTCCGGGAGGGACTGGCGGCAGTTCCAGGTCGGGGATGCGCGCGCCGATGGCCGCCGCACCCAGCACTGCGGCAATCCCGATGCAGTTGCTCGGCGGGACCGACCTTGGCCAGCACCTTCAGCAGCTTGTTGACGTCGTGTGGGACCTTGCCGATCAAACGCCCGGGTGCTCGATCTGGCTCGGCCGACGCCACGCTGATGCTGTCCTTGTGGACGTCCAAACCCACGTGAATCTTGCTACGCTCTTGCATGGTCGGTCTCCTTGTTGCTGACGACGCAAGTCACAGCATGTAGCTCTACGTTTTTGAACGCAATCTACGATGTTGGAGACCGGCCGCCTACCCCGAGGGGGCGGGCGACCATGATGTCTACAGTTGACGCATGCCAAGGCGCCGCCGAGGCAACGTATCTGGAGAAGAAGTGGCCCGAACTCTCTACCGAAAACTCGTCGATTCGCATACGGTCGCCACCTTGGACGCCCAGCACGTGCTGTTGTACGCGGATCTCCACATCATGAACGGATGCCTTCGACGTCGGCATCTGGTTTGGTACCCCGCCCGACTCTCGGCTGGTGGCCCGCAAAGTGGCCTCGAATACGCGCTACCTGTGCGCATCGCCGCGCTATCTCGCGGGTGCGGGCACGCCCCTTCACCCGAATGATCTGCGACAGCACCGCTGCATCGTCTTGAGAGAGAGCGACGGCCCCTTCGGGCATTGGCACCTGTCGCGTCTGCAGGAGCAGGTCACCGTGAAGGTTGACGGCAAACTCAGCAGCAATGACGGGGAGACCACTGTCTTGTGGGCCCTGGATGGCCATGGCGTCATCATGCGTTCGGAGTGGGATGTCCGAACCCACCTCCAAAGCGGCGACCTGGCGGTCGTCTTGCCGGACTGGTCATTGCGAGACGCCGACATATTTGCCCTTTACGCCCAAAAGGAAAACCTGCCGGCGAAGGTTTCTTGCTTCCTGGACTTTCTGGCAAGCTGGTTTGCAGAGAATCTGCATTGGCGCAACGGCTACCCCCTTCTCTGGAGCAACGCGTCGAAACTGCCGAAATCCAAGGCTTCGGTCGAGGGCGCCGCGGCTGCGTAGTCAGCCGCAGGCCCCCACATGCCCGCACGCGGTGCAGAAGTCGCAGCCGTCCTTGCGGATCACGGTGGCGTTGCCACATTCGGGGCATAGCGCGCCGGCCATTGGCGCGGCCGGTGCCGCGCCGGCCTTGCCGCCTGAATCGGCCGGCATCTGCAGGATGCCCATGGGCGCCAACGGATAGCCCTCTTCATCGAGCACGCCCAGCATGGCGTAGCGGTGGATCACCAGCCGCGCCAGGTAGGCCACGGTGGAAGGCCACAACTGCTGGCGCTGCTGCCCCGGCGGCAGGCCGGGCACGAAGGCCATGAAGTGGCCCAGCGGCTCGGCGTAGTTCAGGAGCTTGCGCAGCTTCATGCCGATCCAGGCCGGTTCCAGCACGCGCATGTCCAGCGAGAGGATGCGCGCCAGGCCGTCGAGCGCGCTCGGATGGTTGCCAGACAGGCCCAGGGCGCAGGGCCTGGCCACGCGCCCGCCTTGGCCGTCGGGCAGCAGGACTTCCTTCAGGGTGAGCGTGAAGTTCTCGCCGCTCGCCGGGTTGTGCACATCCACCGCCCAGGCCAGCGTGCCGTTGGGGCCGGTCTGCGGCTCCTCGGGGCTGAACAGGGCATCGATCACCGGCGTCGGCGCGCCCTCCTCGCCGCGCCACAAGCCCAGCTGTTCGCAACGCCAGCGGATCACGGCGGCGGTGGCCGCCACCACGCCGGGAAAGCGGCGCGGCTCGCCATGCGGCGGAAAAGGCATCTCGAAGGCGCGCTCTTCCTGCACGCTGGACAAGAGGTCGAGCTTGCGGCGCATCCAGGCCGGGTCCTTGGCGCGCAGGTCCATCGACAAGGTCTTGGCGAGCGCTCCCAGGCCGCGCGGCTGCTCCGCGCCATTGACCCAGACCTCGAATGGCGCCACACCGCCGTCTTCTTCCGGCAACTCGCCGACGAATAGCGCGAACTCGCCAAAGGGATGGCGGATCATGTAGCTCCAGGCCGCGTTGCCGGCCGGCAGCTCCGGGCGGCCAGGCCAGCGCAGCGAGGCCAGCACCGGCTGCGGGGTGCGCGGCAGCAGCAGGCGTTCGTCGCTGGCACTGGCGGGCGGCAGTGTCATCGGCGCGGCTTCCCCAGGCTGCGGCGGATGCGCGACCAGCACCGAGCCCAGCACCGTGTTGGGCCGGTAGGTCGCCAGGCCCTTCAGCCCGGACTTCCAGGCGCGCAGGTACAGGTCCTTGAAATCCTCGTAGGGGTAGTCGACCGGCACGTTCACCGTCTTGGAGATCGCGGTGTCGATGCAGGGCGAGACGGCCGCCACCATCTGTTCGTGCGCCGCGGTGCTCAGCTCCAGCGCGGAGACGAAGGCCGGCGGCAGCGGCGCATCCGCGCCCTTCAGGTGCCGGTATAGGCGCCAGGCGTGGTCTTCCACCGCGAATTCCTCGAAGCGCCCCTCGGGCCCGCGCTTGCGCCGGGTGTAGCGCCAGGAAAAGGGCGGCTCGATGCCGTTGCTGGCGTTGTCGGCAAACGCCAGGCTGATGGTGCCGGTGGGCGCGATCGACAGCAGGTGCGAGTTGCGCAGCCCCTGGGCGCGGATGCGTTCCTTCAGCGCCGCCGGCAGCCGCGAGGCGAAGGTGCCGCGGCTCAGGAGCAGGTCGGCATTGAAGAGCGGAAAGGCACCGCGCTCGGCCGCCAGGTCGACCGATGCGGCATAGGCCGTGTCGCGCATCAGCTCGGCGATGCGGCGGGCCCTCGCGCGGGCCGCATCGCTGTCGTAGTGCAGGCCCAGCATCGCCAGCGCGTCGCCCAGGCCGGTGAAGCCCAGGCCGATGCGGCGCTTGCGACGCGCTTCCTCGGCCTGTTGATCGAGCGGCCAGACGCTGATGTCGAGCACGTTGTCGAGCATGCGCACCGCGATGCGCACCAGTTGTGCGAAGCCTTCGTCGTCGAAGCGCGCGGCCGCCTCGAAAGGCTCGCGCACGAAGCGCGTCAGGTCGATCGAGCCCAGGCAGCAGCAACCGTAGGGCGGCAGCGGCTGCTCGCCGCAGGGATTGGTGGCGGCAATCGTCTCGCAGTACGAGAGGTTGTTGTCGACGTTGATGCGGTCCAGGAAGAGCACGCCCGGCTCGGCATGGTCGTAGGTGGAGCGCATGATCTGCTCCCACAGCGCGCGCGCCGGCAAGGTGCGGTAGACCCACAGGCCATCGTGCCGCTGGAAGACGCCGGCCTGGCGCGGGCCCGGCCCAGCGCGATGCACCAGTTCCACCGGCCGGTCTTCCTGCACCGCCTGCATGAAGGCATCGGTCAGCGCCACCGAGATGTTGAAGTTGGCCAGGTCGCCTTCGTCCTTGGCGTGGATGAATTCCTCGACGTCCGGGTGGTCGCAGCGCAGCACGCCCATCTGCGCGCCGCGCCGCGCGCCGGCCGACTCCACCGTCTCGCAGGATCGGTCGAACACGCGCATGTAGGACACCGGGCCGGAGGCGCTGGACTGCGTGCTCGCCACCGCCGCGCCGCGCGGCCGGATGCGCGAGAAGTCGTAGCCGACGCCGCCGCCGCGCCGCATGGTCTCGGCCGCCTCGGTCAGCGCCACGTAGATGCCGGGATGGCCGTCTTCCTCGGCCGCGATGGAGTCGCCCACCGGCTGCACGAAGCAGTTGATGAGGGTGGCGCTCAACTCGGTGCCGGCGGCCGACTGGATGCGGCCGGCCGGCAGGAAGCCGTCTTGCTGCGCCTGGAGAAAGCGCGCTTCCCATTGGCTGCGCTGCTCCGCCTTCTCGGCCTGGGCCACCGCGCGGGCCACGCGCCGGCGAACGTCGTCGATGCTGCGCTCGCCGCCCTTGGCGTATTTCTCCAGCAGCACGTCCTGGCTGATGGCCTGCGGCGGCAGGGCTGGTGCCGGCGTGGCCGAAAGCGGCTTGCGCGACTGCGTCTTCATGGGCCCCCGTCAGGCGTCCAGCGGCACGCCGCCGCCAAAGCGGGCAATCCAGCTATCCCACCAATCCTGCTGCATTGCGCTCACGGTGCTCTGCCAGGTCGACAGCAATTTCAACTGTTCCTGCTGCGCCTGCAGCGCCGCGGCAGTGCAGGCCGATTGCCAGGCGAGCATGGCCGGCAGGAAACCGTCTCCCATGACGGACGAAAGGTTGTGGCTTTCAACGGACATCGTGGTTTTTCCCCAAGTGCGTTCCTCCTTTTAGCCTCATCGCGCCAGCGGGACAAGCAGCGAGCCGCGCTCTTGCAATTGGTCACCGAAGCGGGCCTGGCGCCGTCCGCGCCAATTCACGCGAACTCACACGCCACATAGGAAGGAACCCCCAATGAATCTTTCAAGCATCGACTGGGAGCGCTGGAGCGCGCCGGCCCTCTCGGGATTGCGCATCCTGCTCATCGTCGCGCTGGCCTGGGTTGCGATCAGCGTGCTGCAACGCGCGGTCCGCGCAGTGCGCCGGCGCGTGGAGATTCGCATGGGCGAAGTCGAGGGCAGCGGTCGCGCCGCCACCCTGGGGCGGGTGCTGCGCTACCTGATCGCGCTGGTGATCAGCGTGGTGGCGGTGATGCTGATCCTGGGCGAACTGGGCGTGTCGCTGGCGCCGATCCTGGGCGCGGCGGGCGTGGTCGGCCTGGCCATTGGCTTCGGCGCACAGAGCCTGGTGAAAGACTATTTCACCGGATTCTTCATCTTGTTCGAGGGCCAGATCCGCACCGGCGACGTCGTCAACATCGCGAAGATCAGCGGCGCGGTGGAAGACATCACCCTGCGCCACGTGCGCCTGCGCGACTACGACGGCAACGTGCACTTCATTCCCAACAGCCTGATCACCACCGTCACCAACATGAGCCGCAGCTTTGCAAATGCAGTGATGGACGTCGGCGTGGCCTACCGCGAGAACGTGGACGAGGTGATGGCGGCGATGCACGAGGTCGGGCGGGCCATGCGCGCCGATCCGGCTTTCGGCAAGCTGATCGTCGATGACCTGGAGATGGCCGGCGTCGAGCGCCTGGATCAAAGCGCGGTGGTGATCCGCTGCCGCATCAAGGTGGCACCGCTGCAACAGTGGACGGTACGCCGCGAGTACCTGCGGCGCGTGAAGTCCGCCTTCGACGCGCACGGCATCGAGATCCCCTTCCCCCACGTCACTGTCTACGCCGGCGTCGACAAGAAGGGCGAGGCGCCGGACCTGCCGCTGCGCCTGGTCCGCCGGGCGAGCGGCGCCGCCTAGTTCGAGCCGCGCCGATAGAAGGCCAGCGAGCCCGCCAGCGCCAGCAGCACCGCGCCGCAGGAGCGGTCCAGCCACAGCACCGCACGCCGATGCAGCAGGCGCACCGCACGCGCGCCGATCACGGCGTAGCCCAGCATCACGGTGAAATCCAGGCCGGCGAACACCAGGCCGATGACCAGGTACTGCGGCCACTGCGCCCCCGCCGGATCGATGAACTGCGGCAACAGGGCCGAGCAAAACAGATAGCCCTTGGGGTTGGTCACCGCGACCAGGAAGGACTTGGCGAACACACGGTTCGGTTCAGCCCCGGCAGGGACCATGCCCTCGGCCGGCAGTTCCAGGGAGCCGTTGGAGCGCAGCATCTTCCAGCCGATCCACGCGAGGTAGACCGCGCCCACCCATTTCAGGACGCTGAACCAGAACTCCGAAGCCGCCAGCAGCGCGCCCAACCCGAGCGCCACGGCCCCGACCAGGACGAAATCCGATACGACAGCACCGAGCATGCCCGGCAACGAGCGCCGCACGCCGTAGCGCGTGCCATTGGACAGGGCCAGCAGCACCGTCGGTCCCGGCGTGGCGATGGCCACGAGCGCGACCAGCGCGAAGAGAACGAGAGTGCTAAGGCTCAGCACCTGGCCGGGAAGTTCGAGATCCACGTTTGCACTCCTTGCCGCGAAAGCGCCGCATGTTGCGCTTGCGGCACCAGTTGCGCAAGCGCGTGCTCAGCCGCGCAACGGCAGGGCGGCCCCGATCGCCATGAACACGCCGCCGCAAGCCTGGTTGAAGCGCTTGCCGACTCGGCGCAGCCAGGGGCTGATGCGGTGCGCCATGCTGGCGATCAAGAGCTCGGTGGCGATCTCCACCGCGGCGAAGGTGCCGGCCATGATGGCGAACTGCAGCAGCAGGCTGCGCGCCGGGTCGATGAACTGCGGCAGGAAGGCGGCGAAGAAGAGGATGCCCTTGGGGTTGGTCACGGCCGACAGCAGGCCCTGGCGAAACAGCGACCAGCCGGCGCGCGGCAGCGCCGCGGCCTGCGCATCGACGCCGATCGGCGGCGCGCGCCAGACCTGGACGCCCAGCCACACCAGGTAGGCGCCTCCCACCCACTTGAGCACCGTGAGCCAGACGAGCGAAGCCTGCAGCAGCGCGCCGATGCCGAACAGCGAGAGCGCGATGATCAGCACGAAGCCGAGCGCGCCGCCGAAGATGGTGTAGAGCGTCTTGCGCCGGCCATGCAGCGCACCATGCGTGAGCGCCAGCAGACCGTTGGGGCCGGGCGAGAGCGACAGGCCAACTGCCGCCAGCAGGTAGATCAGCCAGGCGTGCAGTTCCATACGCCCCTCTAGACAGAATGGCTTGAGCCGTTGAGGCGGCCCGTCTCCGGGACTATCGTGGGTTGCGCACCGTGGGGGTGCGCCGAGCCACAACGCTACACCCCGAAGGGCGGACAGCGTGTCAACGAGCAAGGAGACGGGCCATG
>DATILH010000208.1:0-58513 GCA_035476655.1 Variovorax sp. | reverse complement strand
GGCAACGCGAGCGCAACCAGCAAAAGCGAACCATCAAATGGAGCTTCACTCGGCAGGATGCGGATAGAAAGCTCAGCCACAGATATGTTCCGATACTTGCGGGTTGACGTACTAGTCCCGCTTTTCTCCCGCCCGCAACGTCGACCACAAGCAAGAAGAAGGAGGCGACCGTGGACTTTCTCAAGACCCTCTTGGAACAGCAGCCGCTGATGACGCTGTTCCTCACCATTGCCATCGGCTATATCGTCGGCGAGATCAACATCAAGGGCTTTTCGCTGGGCGTGGGCGCCGTGCTCTTCGTTGCGCTCGCCATGGGATGGTTCGCGCCCAAGGCAGTGCCGGCGGGGATGGTCGGAACGCTGGGCCTCGCGCTCTTCCTCTATGCCGTCGGGGTCCAGTACGGCAAGCAGTTCTTCTTCGGCCTGACGAGCGCCATCGGCCTCAAGGCGAACCTGATCGCGCTGATCGGCGTGTTGCTGGCGGGCGTGGCGAGCCTGCTGATCGCCAAAGCCATGGGCTTGGACGTCGGCTACGCGCTCGGCTTGTTCGCCGGCTCGGGCACCAGCACGCCGACGTTGCAGGCGGCAATCGCGTCGCTGGGCAACGACGATCCGGCGGTGGGCTACTCGATCTCCTATCCCTTTGGCGTCGCCGGTCCGATCCTGTTCCTGTACATGGCGTTCGCCATCTTCAAGCCAAAGATCGATACGGCCGCGGCCTCGGGCCTCGAACTGCTCGAGGTTGCGATTCGCAACCAGGACCACTTCGGCAGGACCATGGGCGAGGTCATGAGCGGGCTGCCAGCGGGTGTGCAGATCGTCGCCTTGCGCACCGCGCACCACAACCAGCCGGCCTCTCCCGGCCACGTACTTGCCGAGGACGACGTTGTGCTCGTCGTCGGTTCCAGCAAGGAAGCGATGGAGCAGGCAAGAAAGCATCTCGGCGAGGCGGCGCCCGGCCGTCTCCTGAAGGATCGCTCCGACCTGGACCACGTCCGTGTCTTCGCCTCGCGCGGGGCGGTCGTGGGTCGCTCGCTCGGCGATCTGAAGCTGCCGGGTGACAAGGCTGTCGTGATCGGGCAGGTCCGCCGCGGCGACACCGACATTCTTCCCCGGCCCGACCTCGTGCTCGAGTTTGGCGACCGCATCGGCCTGCTGGCGCATCGTGGCGACTTCGCGGTGCTGCGCAAGTTCTTCGGCGACTCGATCAAGGGCACGGCGGAGTTCAGCTACATCTCCATCGGCCTGGGCATGGCCCTGGGCTTCCTGCTCGGCGCGATCCAGGTTCCGCTGCCAGGGATCGGCAAGCTGTCCATCGGCCTGTCGGGGGTCCTGATCGTGGCGCTGATCCTGGGCCAGCAGCGGCGCACCGGCGGCATGAACTGGACCATTCCGCTGTCCGCGAACCTGGTGCTGCGCAACTTCGGCCTGACGCTGTTTCTCGCCCAGGTCGGGATGTCATCGGGTCCCAAGTTTGCGGCCACCGTCACCGAGAGCGGCCTGTTGATGCTGGGACTCGGCGCGATCGTGCTGGTCGCGCTGGTTCTGCCCATCCTGCTGCTGGGCCTGTTCGTGTTTCGCATGCCGTTCGATGAGGTGGCAGGCGTCGTTTCGGGCGCCTGCGGCAATCCCGCCATCCTTGCCTATTCGAACAAGCTCACGCCCACGGACCGGCCGGACATCGGCTACGCGATGATCTTTCCGGGCATGACGATCGTGAAGATCCTCTTCGTGCAGATCGTGCCCGGGCTGCTCAAATGAGCAGCGGAGCCTTCCTCAGGCGCGGCGCACGCTGGCGGCGCGGCGGCGTGTGGTGGTGGCGCTGCCGCGCCGCGCGGGCTTGGGCGTCATCTCCAGCGCCTCGCGGATGCGCCCCAGCATCACTTGCTGGGCGGCGCTGGGGGCGGTGGTGTGCAGGCGCTTGTCGGCCATCAGCTTGTCGAGCAGCGCGACCAGGCGCTCGCGGTCGTCCTGCTCGTCCAGCAGCAACGGCAGGGTCTGCACCGCCGCGTCGGGCTCGCAGCGCGCGATGATTTCCTGCTCGCCGCGCACCCGCCGCCAGTCGTGCGGCGACATGCCGGGCAGATAGTCCTGGTAGTCGGGCAGCAGTTCCTTGCGCAGTTCCAGCCGCGACAGGGGCAGGGGCTCGCCCTTGCGTTGCAGCAGGAAGGCCACCCGGGCCAGCGCCTCGACATAGCCGCCATGTGCGATGGAGGCCAGCGCATCGCGCACCACCGGGGTGTCGCGCGCGTCGCCACCGGTGGCCCGGGCGTCGCGTGCGTCCGCCGCGCTGCCCTCGGCCGGCGCCATGTTGGCGTAGGTCATGAAGAAGGAAGCTTCGGTCAGTGCATCACGCACGGCGCGGCCGTAGTCGAGCCAGGCGCTGAAGGCTTCGGCGTTGTGCTTTTCCGCCTGGCGCAGCGGATGGTCTTCGGCCATCGGCCGGCGCGCCGCATCGACCGCCTGCGCCGCGGGCGCGAGCCAGGCCGTCCAGGGGTTCAGGCGCGACAGCGCCCAGTTCTGCGCGCGCAGGGGGTGAAAGGCGCGCAGCAGCGCCGCCGTGCCCTCGTTGGACATCGCCTGCACCAGCGGCCTGGCAAAGAGCTCGTAGGCGCGCTGGTTGAACTGCGAGACTTCGGCCACCGCCTCGAAGGGCTTCTCGTCCACGCGGCCGAAGCGGTTGAGATGCGCCGCCACTTCCTCCAGCCGATGCTCGCGGAACTCCACCTCGTACTCGGGCTGGCCATTGGCGCCGCGGCGCTCCTCGATCGCCATGCCATAGAGGCCCGGCGGCAGGCCTTCGATGGCCTCGAGCACCGAGACGATCTGCGCATGCTCCTTCTTCGCCACCTTGCCCGAGACGAAGATGCCCAGGTGCCCGACGTCCTGGTGCAAGAGGCCGACGATCACCTGGCCGCGCGCCTTGATCTCCGCGGTGCTGCCGTAGACGTCGGCCACCCAGTTGAAGGCCTGCTGCGGCGGCGTGATGTTGTCCCCCAGCGAGGCGAACAGGATGATGGGCGAGCGGATCTCGCGCAGGTCGAAGTCCGCGCCGGCGGCATCCTTCACGTCGCCGCTCCACAGCTTGTTGCCGACGAAGAGGTTGCGGGTGATCCACTCGATCTCCTCGCGGTTCATGAGGTAGTAGCCGCCCCACCAGCGCTCGAATTCCAGGAAGCGCGGCGGTTCCGTGTCGGCCTTGTCGAACAGGTGGTAGTACTTGTCCCAGAGGCTGTTGGCGGGATGGAGGTTCTCGAAGTTCTGCACCAGGTGGGCGCCGTCGAACTTGCCGTTGCCCAGGTCGGCCGCCAGCGAGGCCGCCCAGGAGCCGCCCAGCATGCCGCCGGCATAGCGCATCGGGTTGTCGCCTTCGCCCTCGCTCCAGGCGCCGCCCCAGTAGGACATGGGCGCGCCGTTGATGACGATCGGGCCGGAGTCCTCGGGGTCCGAGGCGGCCAGCATCATGGCCGCCCAGCCGCCCTGGCAGTTGCCGATCAGCGCCGGCTTCTCACTGTGGGGATGCAGTTCGCGCACCTTCCTGACAAACTGCTTTTCTGCCTCGCACACGTCCAGCAGGGTTTGTCCGGGCTCCGGGTCGCGAAAGAAGATCACGAAGTACACCGGGTGGCCGGCGCGCAGCGCCACGCCCACCTGCGAGTCGTCCTTGAAGCCGCCGATGCCCGGCCCGTGGCCGGCGCGCGGGTCGATGATGAGGTAGGGACGCTTGCGCCCATCGACCTTCACGCCCGCGGGCGGCGTGATGCGCAGCAGCGCGTAGTTGACCGGCCGCTCGAACTCGCGCGCGTCCAGCACCGTCTCGTAGTCGAAATGCAGCACGGGCGTGAGGCCCTGCTGCACGTTCTGGACGAAGTTGTCGCCGCGCTGGCGAAGCGTGTCCCAGAAGAGCAGGGCGCGTTGCGCCGCGTCGACCGCGTAGCTGGCCCAGGCCATGGGATCGAGGGCGGCGCTGCCGGCCGCCAGCGGATTGGCGCCTTCGCCGGACAAGCTCTTGCTCACCCGCTGCGCCAGCTTCTCGTTGGCCACCTGCATGCGCTTGTTGAAGAGCTTCCCCACCTTGGCGCTCGTCTGCTGGCTGCGCGCCATCCGCTCCTGTGCATTCATCTTCGGCTCCTGTTGCGAAGCCCTCTTCTAGCAGCAGTGACCGACGATGTGATGAAGGTCAAGAAGAGTTACACGACGCACGCCCGCGGTGCGTCACACCTCATCAAGGCGCGTTCACCTTGCTCCAGCTCGCGTCCGGGTTGAAAGTCTTCATGTCTCGCACGATTGCGGCGCTGTTGGGCCCCAGGTCCTTCTGGTAGAGCACGCCCTCGTGGCTGATCATGAAGCTGGCCACGCCGGTGTCCCCGTACTGGATCGGCCAGGCGACTAGCGCGAAGCCGGCGCGCATGCGGTTGCCGATGATGTAGTCGTAGGCGCCGCCGGGCGCATCCTTGCCCTGCGCGCTGAGGATCCTGAAGCGATAGCCGTGGTAACCCTCGCCCGGCTTCACGCCGCCGAAGCGCGGCCCCAGCGGGCTTTCGCCCTGGGCGTCTTCGGGCCAGTAGAGGCCGTCACGCTGGCCCGGCGCGCTGGCGAACTTGCGGGCGTAGGACAGCACTCCGTCACCATCGCGGTCGCGCTGGGCATATTCCTTCTGCGCGTCGAAATAGGCTAGCACCGCCTGCATGGCGGAAAGCTCGTTGCGGCCGATGCGCCGGGTGCGCATCTCGTCGGCGCCCGATTGCGGATCGAAGCGCCACTTGCCGCCTTTCATGACCAGCGGAATGGGCAGGGTCCAGCCGCCGTCGCCAACCGCCAGCGTGGCCCTGTCCTGGCCTGTGGGCACGATCTTGTGCGCCTTGTCCCAGGCGGCCAGGAAGGTTTGCAGCTCGCGCCGGCCGATCTCGTCGGTCGGCACGAAGCGCTTCCAGTCGGCGCCCAGCACCTTGAGCAGCGCGGCGGAATCTTTGCCTGCAATGGCGTCGTGGAAGGCCTGGGCGGCCGCATCGGCGCTGGGGTAGGGCTGCTGCGCCGGCGCGCGGCCGGGCGCGAGCAGGGCAGCGGCGGCCAGCAGTGCGGCAGCGGCCAGACGGGCAGGGGAATGGTTGGTGGGCATGTGCATGGTGTGCTCCTTGTTCATCGGCGACCGCCACCACCACGGCCGCCGCCACCGCCGCCGCGCCCGCCGCCACCGCCATACCCGCCCCCGCCGCGCCCGCCACCGCTGTAGCCGCCGCCGCCATAGCCGCCGCGGCCTCCCGAGTGCTGCTGCATCGACTGCCGGCTGGCGTTGCCGCGGTCCATCTGCTGGCGCGACTGGCCGGCATTGCCGGCGCCGCGGAAGGCGTTGTCAGTGCCCGCGCCGCCGCGCGAGTCGACGCGCGACAGGCCATCGTTGCCGCCGAATCCGCCCTGGCCTCGCGCGGCTGCGTCGGCGCGCTGGCGTGCGCCCGGGTCGTTGCGCAGCTGGTCGCGTCCAGCGCCCGGGTCCATACCTCGCTGCTGGAGTGATGACTGTGCCTGCTGCCGTTGCGCGTCGCGGCCAGGATCGCGACCGCGGAAGTCGCCGCGGTTCTCCGCGCCCGGCACGTTCTTGCCGAACTGCTGCTGGCTGCGGCTGTCGCGGTAGGGCACGCCGCGCCGGTTCGACGCGTTGTGCTGGAAGCGGTTCTGGTTGGCGTTGAGCTGCCGGTTGCTGTTGATGCTGTTGTAGCGGTTGACGTTGATGTTGACGTCGCCGCCGCCCCAGTTGCAGCCGCCCCACAGCGCGCCCACGGCCGCGACGCCGATGCCGAAGGCAATGCCGGTGGCCAGCGCCGCGCCCGGGTAGTAGCCGGGGTAGTACATCGACGGCGGGTACCAGTAGTACGGCGGATAGGCCGGATAGGGCCAGGTGCCGTACACCACCGCCGGGTTGTAGGTGGGCACGTAGACCGTCTGCGGATTGGCCGGCGCGATGGTGATCGCCTGCTGCTCCACCGTCACTGTCTGCTGCTCGGTCGTCTTCAGGTTGCCGCTGTCGCGCGCCCGGGCGCGCAGGCGCTGCG
Organism: Variovorax sp.; assembly: GCA_035476655.1. Classification (GTDB taxonomy): domain Bacteria; phylum Pseudomonadota; class Gammaproteobacteria; order Burkholderiales; family Burkholderiaceae_C; genus Variovorax. The sequence goes on along the minus strand of DATILH010000208.1, from coordinate 52,464 downwards.
CGGAGTCGAGCACGTCCTTGGACGAGGCAAGGAAGGCGTCGCCCAGGTTCTGCACCCAGTCGGGCTTGTCGCCCATGGTCTGCAGCACCTGCGGGAAGGCCACCAGCGACTTCACGCTCGGGTCCCAGGGCTGGCTTTCCACCGCACGCACCGCCGCGTCGCCGGATTGCTGGGGATTGGCCTTCGACCACTTGGCGGCGTCGGCCACGTCAGCCGGGTAGGTGGACGCCATCAGCACCTGCGACAGCAGGGAGTCGGGGTAGAGGGCGATGGGCGCCATCATCTGGTCGATCTGCGCCTGGCTGAAGGTGCCGTCCGCCGCAGGCGCAGTGGATACCGGCGCGGCGGGAATGCCCGGACTCGGCGTGGTGCTCGTGGTGGTCGTCGTCGTGACGGTCGCGGGTTGCTGCACCGCAACCGGCACGGGGTAGGCGCAGCCCGTGAGCAGCACGGCCAGTGCCAGCGCGGACGGCAGCAAGGGCGAGGGGGGAAGGCGAGAGATGTTCATGTCGTGACCTCAGGCAAGCATCCAGACCAGTATCGTTCCGCCGATGGACAGAAGCACGTGGCCGAAGGCGACGGTGCTCGAATAGCCTATCACTGCCACCGGGCTCTCGGAGCGCTCCGAAGCCGACGCCGCCGATCTTGAGCTTGCCGATCCAGTAGCCGAGGCCGATGGCCAGAAAGACGGGAATCTCGGGATTCTTTCGAAGATGGGCGTCAGCCAGTCCATGGCCCGCCTAGAAGCTGTGCTTCAGGCCCAGATCGAAGCCCGACGAGTGACGGTCGGGCGCCGTGATGGAGCCATTCAGCACGTAGGATGCGCCGCCTTTGTTGCGCAGGTAGGCGTAGGTCCCATAGGCCGAAGTGCGCTTGGAGAGGGAATAGAGGAAGCCCACCGCAACCTTGTCGCCCCGCGGGTCGCCCGCAGCATCGGTGCCGTATGACGAATAGGAGGCCTTGAGCAAGGTGGCGCCGATCGGGGCGGTGACGCCGACGAGCCAGCCGGTGGCCGTCAGCGGCGAGATCTGCTTGACCTCGTCGTGGTAGTAGCCGGCACTGACCTTGACGACCTGGAAGTCGTAGGAGGCGCCGACGTTGATGGCCTCGATATCGCCGGTCGTCGCCGTCTGGGCAAACTGGGTGCGCATGCCGGCCACGGCCACCGCGAAGCCGCCGCCGGCCCAGCCCAGACGCCCCGCGTAGCCGTCGCCGTCGTCCACGTTCGGCTGGCCCGAGATCCGGGCGTTCTCGCCCATGAAGTATTGCGCCTCGCCGAAGAAGCCCCCCAGGCTGGGCGGCAGGAAGTAGCCGACCATGTTGGATGCGCGGGTGGCCGTGGGGCCGTCGATCGTGAGGGCATCGGCCAGGTTGGCGCCTACGCCGGTGGTTCCGAAGGGGTCGACGTCGTCCCGGTTGCGGAAGATGGACGTGAAGTCCCGGCCCAGGCGCAGCTCGCCCCAGAAATCCATCAGGCTGACGGTGGAGCGGCGGCTGAAGAGAGCGTCGGTGGTCCCGCCGGGCTGGTTGTTGACGTTGGTGGTGCCGATGCCGCCGGTGTCGACGTTGATCTGGCCTTCGAGCCAGAAACCCGCTGCGAGCCCGCCACCCAGGTCCTGGAAGCCGCGCACGCCCCAGCGGGACGTCGAACTGCGACCGCTCGCCAGTTGGGTGAGGCTGGCTTCGCTGCCGGTGCCGTAACTCAGCGCGATGTCGAGGATGCCGAAGAAGTTGAGAGAGTCGCCCGTCACTTCCTTCGCGACCTGGGGGCTCTGTGCAGCGGCGCCGGCTGCACCCAGAGCGAGCGCAACGAAGGCCAGCGTTCTCCTCAATATCCTCATGTGGATCTCCGCGTTGATTGGTTCGACATCAGGTGTCTGCCGACGCGCCGCTCTTCTTGCGCTTGCCCGGTACTGCGGGCTTGAGCAGTTTGAGCCCGAGCGCCGCGTTGTACCCGTGTATTTCCTTCACGTCCAGCTTTCGCATGAACTGGATGGTGTCGGCCGCGATCACCTGGCCTGGCACCATGATCGGGAAGCCGGGCGGGTAGGGGATCGCGAATGTCGCCGCCACCAGTTCCTTCCAGCGCACCGAGGCCGGCAAGGGTCCAAGGGCATGAAGAAGTAGGGCAGGGTGCGGGCAGGCCGGCCTGGCTGGCCGGCTGCTGGCTAGAATGCCCGCAACTGCAAGGCTGCCCTGATTCCAGGGCGCATCGGTGAGCCGTGGTGCCCCTTGCAGGTTCTATAGAGGGACTTGTCGTGACACGTGGTGCCGGCGCAGTCGAAGATGATCTGCTGCTCAAGGTCGCACCCCCACGGGTCCCGCGCCATCTGGTTTCTCGGGCGCGCCTCCTGTCTGCCGAGGCCACGTTCCGGGATCTCCCGGCCATTCTGGTCCAGGCGCCGGCCGGTTTCGGCAAGACCTCCTTGCTGGCGCAATGGCGGCTCGAGCACCTGGCGCGCGGATCCGTGGTCGCCTGGCTGTCGAGCCAGCCGCAGGACGACCCCCAGCGCCTGGCACAGAGCCTCGCCCTGGCGGTGCGGCGCGCGGCAGGGCGCTCGACTTTCGGCCACACCCTGCTTGAAGCCGTCGGCCCCGGCGGCCTCGAAGGCATCACGGTGTGGCTGGCCGAGGTTGCGCAGGCCGCGCTGGACGTCGTCCTGGTGGTCGACGAGGCCGAGCGCCTGCCGCCGGCCTCGCGCGAAGCCCTGGCATACCTGCTGCGCAACGCGCCGCCCAACCTGCGGGTGATCGTCGCCGCGCGCCCCGACTGCCAACTGGACATCGACGATCTCGTCGCCTACGGGCAATGCGTCGTGATCGGGCCGGCCTCGCTGCGCTTCCGGCTCGAGGAGACCCTGGAGCTCGTGCGCGGCCGCCTGGGCGCGCGCCTGGACAACGACACCGTCGCCCGGCTGCATGAGTTGACGGAAGGCTGGCCCCTGGGCCTGCAGCTCGCCCTCACGATCGTCGCGCGCGGCGCCGACGCGCACAGCGATGTGGCGAGCATGGCCACGCTCGACGGTGAGCTTCACGACCACTTCGTCAAGCTGCTGCTCGCCAACCTGGACCCCGGCGACAGCGACTTCCTGGTCCGCGTCGCGGTCCTGGACGACTTGCATCCCGAGCTGTGTCGTGCGCTTACGCAGGACGATGGCGCACCGGAGCGGCTGGCGCGCCTGGGCCGCGACACGCCAGTCTTCGCCGCCGCCGAGCGGGGCGATTGGCTGCGCATGCATACGCTCGCGCGCGACGTGTTGCGCAAGCTCTTCTCGGCCCTTCCGGCGCCGCAGAAGGCACAGGTGCATGCGCGGGCGGCGGATTGGCTGGCCGAGCACGGCTTGCTCGAATACGCCGCCCGGCATGCCCTGACCGCCGGCCAGGAGCAGAAGGCCTATGGACTGGCCGAGCGCAGCCTGTACGAATCCATCATGAAGCATGGCCGGCAGGGGGCGGTGCTGGATTGGCTGGCACAGCTTCCCCCCGCCGAGTTGGACCGGCGCCCCAGGCTCGTGCTCGCCGCCGCCTGGACCCTGGCGGTCAGCGAGCGCCACGAGGAAGCGGCACGCCTGGTGGCGCGCATCCTGGCGCAGCCGCAGATCGACGAGGAACTGCGCTGCGAGTGCGCGCTGATTCTCGGCGGCGCGGCGGTGTTCGCGGACGATCCGGACCGCTTCGCGCAGCTGCACGAACCCTGGGCGCAGGCGGCGCCGCTGCGCGATCCGGTGCTGCTGCGGGTGCACGCCAATCGCATGGCCTACCGAGCGCTGATCGAGGGCGAGCCGGCTCTGGCCCGGCTGCGCGAGCAGCAGGCGCCACGCGGCGACTTCGGCCGTGGCGTGGGCTACACCGAACGCTGGGGTGAATTCATCGTCGGCCTCAGCTACATCTGGGAGGGCCAGTTCCTCCTGGTCGACAAGCTTCTGCGCCCGGCCGTCGCCAGCGCCGACGCCGAACTGGGCCGCCGCAACCCTTTCAGCTGCATGCTGGCGGCCCTGCTCGCCGCCGCTGCCTGGGAGTGCGACCGCCCGGACGATGCGGCGGCCTTGCTGGCCGATCGGCTGGACATCCTGGAACGCAGCGGCATGCCGGAAGCGCTGCTGCTTGCCTACCGGACCCGGGCGCGGATTGCGGCAGCGGCCGGGGCCGAGCACCAGGCGCTGGAACTGCTCTCGGCACTCGATGCCGCGGGCGCCGCCCGCGACTTGCCGCGCCTGCGCATGGCCAGCCTGACCGAGCAGATCCGCATGCACGCGGGGCGCTAACGGGCGGCCAGCTGCCGCGAGCTGTGCGAGCGCTTCGACGCCCTGCTGCAGGACGACAACCTGCCGCAAGGGCGGCTCTGGCGCCGCGGCGTCCAGTTGCTGCGCGACGTGTCCCGAGCCTATGCCGCCATTGCCGCCAAGGACTGGCGCAGCGCGCTGGCCCCGCTGGAGCTTGCCGACGAGACGGCCCGCGTCCTCAAGCAGGGGCGCCTGCGCATCGAGCTGCTGGGCCTGCGTGCCTTTGCCCTCGACCAGTGCGGCGAGGATGCCCGGGGTCCCCTGCGCGAAGCGGTGGACCTGGCCGACACCTACGGCCTGCGCCGGGTGTTCGCCGACGCCCACCCCGACCTGGGCGCCTGGGTGCGCCGGGTTGCCGCGCAGCAGCTGGCGCCGCGCACCGAATCAAGCCATGTGCCCGAGCCCGTGGTGCCGACCCGGCCGGCGCTGGAGGCGGAGGTGGCGCGCGAGTCCGCGCCCTACGGCATGGTGCTCACGCCCAAGGAGCGCGAGGTGCTGGAGCTGCTGGCGCGCAACCTGTCGAACAAGGAGATCGGGCGTGCCCTTCAGGTCGGCGAGACCACGGTGAAGTGGCATGTGAAGAACCTGTTCGCCAAGCTCGACGCCGGCACCCGCAAGCAGGTGGTCCAGCGGGCCCGCATCCTCGGGCTGATCAAGCCGGGCGACTGAGCTGGCGCGGGGGGCCGACGCCCCCCTTTTCAGGGGCCACCCCTCCCGCAAGGAGGGGGCACCAAGGGGCCCTTTTTCCTATTCTCACTGCCTGCGGAGCCGCCGGATCGCGGCCTCGCTCCTCCCCCGATCGGTCTCAAGCCGGGCGGGGGCCCAAGTCGGAGACAAACAGGCCATGAATCCAGCAACCCAATCATCCATCCAGGTCGAGCCGCTCACCTGCAGCATCGGCGCCCAATTGAGCAACGTGCAACTGAGCGCCGCCTCGCGCGACCCCGAACTGGTGGCGCAGATCCGCGCCCTGCTGCTCAAGCACAAGGTGCTGTTCTTCCGCCAGCAGGACTTCACGCGCGCCGAGCACGTGGCCTTTGCCCGCCACTTTGGCGAGCTGGAAGACCACCCGGTGGCCGGCAGCGACCCGGATCATCCCGGCCTGGTGCGCATCTACAAGAACCCCGATGCGCCCAACGACCGCTACGAGAACTCTTGGCACTGCGACGCCACCTGGCGCGAGAAGCCGCCCTTCGGCTGCGTGCTGCACTGCGTGGAATGCCCGCCGGTCGGCGGCGACACCATGTGGGCCAACATGGCGCTGGCCTACGAAAAGCTGCCCCAGCACATCAAGGACCAGATCGCGCCGCTGCGCGCCCGCCACAGCATCGAGGCCTCTTTCGGCGCCAACATGCCGATCGAGAAGCGCCTGGCGCTGCACGCGCAGTTCCCCGATGCCGAGCACCCGGTGGTGCGCACCCATCCGGAGACGGGCGAGAAGGTCCTGTTCGTCAACGCCTTCACCACCCACTTCACCAATTTCCACAACCCCGACAACGTGCGCTACGGCCAGGACTACAACCCGGTCGCGCCCATGCTGCTGTCCTACCTGGTGAGCCAGGCCGCCATCCCCGAGTACCAGGTGCGCTGGCGCTGGCAGCCGGGCGACGTCGCCATGTGGGACAACCGCTCCACCCAGCACTACGCCGTGATGGATTACGCCCCCTGCCACCGAAAGATGGAGCGCGCCGGCATCGTCGGTGAAGCGACCTACTAAGCCCCCAATTTCTCTCACGAGGTCATACATGAACTATCTCGACGGCTCCCTCTACCCCGAAAACCAGCAACCCCTGATCATCACGGCCGCGCCCTACGCGCCGTCGTGGGTGCCCTCCGACTTTCCCGAGGACATCGCTGTCACGATGGACCAGCAGATCCAGAAGGCGGTCGACTGCTACAACGCCGGCGCCACCGTGCTGCACCTGCACGTGCGCGAACTCGACGGCAAGGGCAGCAAGCGCCTGTCCAAGTTCAACGAGCTGATCGCTGGCGTGCGCAACGCGGTGCCCGAGATGATCATCCAGGTCGGCGGCTCGATCAGCTTCGCGCCGGAATCCGAAGGCGCGGCCGCCAAGTGGCTCTCCGACGACACGCGCCACATGCTGGCCGAGCTCGACCCCAAGCCCGACCAGGTCACCGTGACCATCAACACCTCGCAGATGAACGTGGTGGAGCACTGGGAGTACGAGGACTACAAGGGCACGTCGTTCGAAGACCCGGCGGTCTTCAACGCCTACAAGGAAATGACGGTGCCGTCGCAGCCGGGCTGGGCCGAGGAGCACATCCGCCGCCTGAGCGCCGCCGGCATCCAGAGCGCCTTCCAGTGCTACAACATCAACAGCTTCGATTCGGTCGAGCGCCTGATGCGCCGCGGCATCTACAAGGGCCCGCTGGTCATGAACTGGGTGGCGATCGGTGGCGGCATGGACGTGCCGAGTATCTACAGCATGGCCAACTTCGTGCGCGCCACGCCTGACGGCGCGGTGCTGACGGTGGAAAGCTCGATGCGCAACGTGCTGCCGGTCAACATGACGGGCATCGCCATGGGCCTGCACGTGCGCTGCGGCATCGAGGACAACCTGTGGAACCAGGCCCGCACCCAGAAGATGAGCACGGTCGAGCAGGTCGAGCAGCTGGTGCGCATCTCGCGCGAATTCGGCCGCCCGGTCGCCACCGCAAAGCAGGCGCGCGAGATCAGCAAGATCGGCGTCTTCTACGACACCGTGGAAGAGTCGCTGGCGGCCAACGGCTTCGCGCCCAACCGCAACGGCGCCCACCAGGGCTTCCTGCGCAAGGCGGCCTGAGCGATGGCCAACGTGGCGCCCACCGTCCTGATCATTCCCGGCCTGCGCGACCACGTGGACGCGCACTGGCAGACGCTGCTCGCGGCGAAATTGCCGCGCGTGCGCACGGTGCCGCCGATGGGCCGCGAGGACCTCGATTGCGCGGGCCGCGTCGAGGCCATCGAGCGCGAGGCGCAAGCCATCAAGGGCCCGCTGGTCCTGGTGGCGCACAGCGGCGGCGTCGTGATGGCGGTGCACTGGGCGCGGCAGACGCAACGCCCTGTGCTGGGCGCGCTGCTGGCCACCCCGCCCGATTTCGAACGCTCCATGCCCGCCGGCTACCCGAGCCTGGACGACCTGGACAAGGGCGGCTGGCTGCCGGTGCCGCGCGAGCGCCTGCCCTTTGCCAGCATCGTGGCCGCGAGCCGCAACGACCCGCTGGGCCAATACGAGCGGGTCGCCGACCTGGCGGCCTGCTGGGGCAGCAAGCTGGTCGACCTGGGTGACGTCGGCCACCTGAATCCGGCTTCGGGCTTCGGCCCCTGGCCGCGCGCCGAACAACTGATCGCCGATGTGGCGGCCATGGGTGCGACGGCGGGCTGAGCCCCGCCGCTTGCGCCAACACTTTTTTCAAAGAATTAGGAGACATCCATGGCAAAAGCCATTCGCCTGCACAAGATCGGGGGCCCGGAAGTGCTCACGCTGGAAGACGTCGAAGTCGGCGACCCCGGCCCCGGCCAGGTCCGCGTGCGCCACACCTATGTGGCCGTCAATTTCATCGACATCTACTTTCGCACCGGCCGCTACCCGCTGCCCAAGCCCAACGGGCTGGGTTCGGATGCGGTGGGCGTGGTCGAGGCCGTGGGCCCGGGCGTCACCGAGTTCCGCGAAGGCGACCGCGTAGGCTACCTGATGGGGCCGCAGGGCGCGTACTCGGATGTGCGCGTGATGCCTGCCGAACTCCTGATCCCGCTGCCCGGCGGCGTCTCGGACCGCACGGCCGCGACCCTGATGATGAAGGGCATGACGGTGCAGTACCTGTTCCGCCAGGTCTTCCCGCTCAATGGCGGCGAGACCATCCTGTATCACGCGGCCGCCGGCGGCGTCGGCCTGATCGCCTGCCAGTGGGCGCGTGCCATGGGCGTGAAGATGATCGGCACCGTGAGCACCGACGAGAAGGCCGAGGCCGCCAAGGCCAACGGCTGCGAGCATGTGATCGTGACCTCGCGCGAGAACATCGCGCAGCGCGTGCGCGAGATCACCGACGGCAAGGGCGTGCCGGTGGTGTACGACTCGGTGGGCAAGGACACGCTGGAAGCTTCGCTCGACAGCCTGCAGCCGCGCGGCTCGCTGGTGAGCAACGGCACCACCTCGGGGCCGGTCGTCATCGACACGATGACCCTGGCCACCAAGGGCTCGATCTGGATCACGCGTCCGGCCATGATGCACTACATCCAGCCGCGCGAGCACATGCTGAAGATGGCCGACGAGCTGTTCGGCCATGTGCTGGCCGGCAGCATCAAGAGCGAACCGAAGCAGATCTTCGGGCTTGCCGAGGCGGGCAATGCGCACCGCATGCTCGAGTCGCGCGCCACGGTCGGTGCGACCGTGCTGGTTCCCTGAGGCGGCTGCCATGAACGCCCACGCGATGCCCGCCATGCAGGGCAGGGGAGGCGGCTACCTGTTCAGCCGCGGCCAGGCCTGGTTCGCCTTCGCCATGACCATCGGCCTGATGATGTTCGACTACATCGACCGCCAGGTCATCGTGTCGCTGTTCCCTTACCTGAAGGCCGAATGGGGGCTGTCGGACAAGCAGCTCGGCGCGCTGGTGTCGGCAGTCTCGGTAACGGTGGCGCTGGGCGCCATTCCGGTGGCGCTGCTGGCCGACCGCTCCAGCCGGGTCAAGAGCGTGGTCGTGATGGCCACCGTCTGGAGCCTGGCCTCGATCTCCTGCATGTTCAGCCGCAACTACGGCCAGTTGCTGGCGGCGCGCGCCATGGTCGGCGTGGGCGAGGCGGGTTACGGCTCCGTCGGCGCCGCCTTGATCGCCAGCCACTTCCCGTCGCGCCTGCGCGGCGCCGTGCTGGCGGGCTTCTTCGCCTGTGCCTCGGTGGGTTCGGTGCTGGGCGTGCTGCTTGGCGGCATGATCGCCGCGCGCTGGGGCTGGCAGGCCGCCTTCGGCGCCGTCGGAGTCCCGGGCCTGGTGCTGGCGCTGCTGTACCTCAAGGTGCGTGACTATCCCACCGTGAAGCTGACGCCGCGCCTGGACGAGGCGACCCGCTCCACGCGCAAGGCTGCCGGCGCCATCGTGCAGGCGCTGCTGCGCTCGCGCAGCATGCTGTGGCTGTGCCTGGCCGGCGCGGCGCAACTGATCGTGGTGTCGGCGGTCTGGGCGTGGCTCCCCAGCTACCTGAATCGTGCTCATGGCATGGTGCCCGAGCAGGCGGCCATGAAGGCGGCGATGGTGGTGCTTTGCGGCGCGCTGGGCAGCGTGCTCTGGGGCGCGCTGGCCGACTACGCCGGGCGCCGCAATCCGCGCGCCAAGCTGTACGTCACGCTGCTGCTGTGCCTGGCTTCCATGGGCGTGCTGATGCTGGCCTTCGGCGCCCCCGCCCTTGGCCTGGCCTTGTCGGCCGGCTCGCAGTTCGCGCTGCTGGCCCTGGGCGGCTTTCTCATGACCTGCACCGTCGGCCCGTTGTCGGCGGCGGTGATCGATGTGGTCCACCCCGGCGTGCGTGCCACCGGTTCGTCGGTGCTGTCGCTGTTCCAGAACCTGCTTGGCCTGGCCGCTGGACCGTTCATCGCGGGCATCCTGTCCGACGCGTGGACGCTACAGCACGCACTGACCGCGATTCCGCTGTTCAGCGTCCTGGCTGCCGCCATGCTGCTGGTCGCGTGCCGCAGCTTCGAGTCGGACCTGAAGCAGGCCAACCATGCCAGCGCGCAGGACGCGCTTCCCATCCCGCAGGCACCGCGCCAGGCCCTGGCCTGACCCGTCGCCCTCCCACCCCCATATCAAGGAAAGTAATCCATGAACGGATTGATGATGGATCAGCCCCTGCTGATCTCCAGCCTGCTCACCCACGCCGAGCGCCACCATGGCGAGCAGGAGATCGTTTCGCGCCGCGTCGAAGGCGATATCCACCGCTACACCTACCGCGATCTGGCTCAGCGCTCGCGCCGCCTGGCCAATGCCCTGGCAGCGCGCAACATCGCCTTTGGCGACCGCATCGCCACGCTGGCCTGGAACGGCTACCGCCACATGGAGCTGTACTACGCCGTGTCCGGCGCAGGCGCCGTGCTGCACACGCTCAACCCGCGCCTGCACGCCGACCAGGTGACCTGGATTGCCGACCATGCGCAGGACCAGGTGCTGTTCTTCGACCTGAGCTTCCTGCCGCTGGTCGAGGCCATCGCGTCGCGCGTGTCCACCATCAAGGCCTTCGTGGCCATGACCGACCGCGCGCACATGCCTGCGCAGACCAAGATCCCCGGCCTCCTGTGCTATGAGGAGCTGATCGAGAGCCATTCGGACCAGTTCACCTGGCGTTCGTTCGACGAGCGGACGGCTTCTTCCCTTTGCTACACCTCCGGCACCACCGGCAACCCGAAGGGCGCGCTCTACAGCCACCGCTCGACCCTGCTGCACACCTACGCGGCGGCGCTGCCCGATGCGCTGAACTGCTCGGCCAAGGATGTCATCCTGCCGGTGGTCCCGATGTTCCACGTCAATGCCTGGGGCCTGCCCTATGCGGCCTGCATGGTGGGCGCCAAGCTGGTGTTCCCCGGTCCGTGGCTGGACGGCAAGTCGCTGCACGACCTGTTCGAGGCCGAAGGCGTGACCATGTCGGCTGGCGTGCCCACCGTGTGGCAGGGCCTGCTGGCGCATGTGGAAGGCAATGGTCTGAAGTTCCGCACCATGCGACGCACGGTGATCGGCGGCTCGGCCTGCCCGCCGGCCATGATGCGCGCCTTCCAGGAGCGCTTCAACGTGCAGGTGCTGCACGCCTGGGGCATGACCGAGATGAGCCCGGTGGGCACCGTGTGCACGCTCAAGCCCAGCCAATTGGCGCTGGACAACGAAGCGCGCCTGGCCATCCAGGCCAAGCAGGGCCGTTCGGTCTTCGGCGTCGACATGAAGATCGTCGGCGAGGACGGGAAGGAACTGCCGCACGACGGCAAGACCACCGGCGAACTGATGGTGCGCGGCCCCTGGATCATCGCCAGCTACTTCAAGGGCGAGGGCAAGGGCCCGCTGGTCGACGGCTGGTTCCCCACCGGCGACGTCTCCACCATCGACGAGGACGGCTTCATGCAGATCACCGATCGCAGCAAGGACGTGATCAAGTCCGGTGGCGAGTGGATCGGCTCGATCGACCTGGAGAACATCGCCATGGCCCACCCGGCCGTGGCCATGGCGGCCTGCATCGCCGCGCGCCATCCGAAGTGGGACGAGCGCCCGCTGCTGGTGGTGACCGTGAAGCCCGGCAAGGCAGTCTCGCGCGAGGAACTGCTGGCCTTCTACGAGGGCAAGATCGCCAAGTGGTGGACGCCCGATGACGTGGTCTTCGTCGACAGCATCCCGCTCGGCGCGACCGGCAAGGTGCTCAAGAACAAGCTGCGCGATCAGTTTCAGGACCAGTTGCTGGCCGCGGCCTGAGGCTTGACATGACGACAACGCTGACCATCGCCGCCTGGCCTTCGCGCGCCCGCGTGCTTTTCCCTGGCGTGCTGGCCAGCGCCGTGGTGGCGGCCGCCGCCACATTTCTTTCGCAGCACTACGGCGCGCCGGTGATGCTGTTCGCCCTGATCCTGGGCATGGCGATGAACTTCCTGTCGGACGGCGGCAAGTGCTCGCCCGGCATCGAGTTCACCGCGCGCCAGGTGCTGCGCTGGGGCGTCGCGCTGCTGGGCCTGCGCATCACCGTGGGCCAGATCGCCGAGCTCGGCTGGCACCCGGTGCTGCTGGTGGTGGCTTCGGTGGTGATCACCATCAGCGTGTCGATGCTGGCCGCGCGGCTGCTGGGCTTCCAGGGGCTGTTCGGCTTGCTCACCGGCGGTGCCACCGCCATCTGCGGCGCCTCCGCTGCGCTGGCGCTGGCGGCGGCCCTGCCGACCCATCCGCAGAAGGAACGCGCCACCTTGTTCACCGTGGTCGGCGTGTCGGCGCTGTCGACCATGGCCATGATCGCCTATCCCATGCTGGCCCACTGGCTCGGGCTCGACGCTCGTGCCGCCGGCGTGTTCCTCGGCGCCACCATCCATGACGTGGCGCAGGTGGTGGGCGCGGGCTACAGCATGTCCAAGGAAACCGGCGACGTCGCCACCTTCGTCAAGCTGATGCGCGTGGCCATGCTGCTGCCGGTGATCGTCTTTGCCGTGATGTGTACCCGTGCCCGCGGCAAGGGCACCGGCGGACCGCGTCCGCCCCTGCTGCCGTGGTTCGCGGTGGCCTTTGCCGCGCTGGTGGCTGTCAACAGCACGGGCTGGATCTCGCCTTCGCTGAGCGCGCTGGGCGGCGACGTCTCGCGCTGGTGCCTGGTGGCCGCCATTGCCGCCATCGGCATGAAGACCCAGCTGCGCGACCTGGCCACGGTGGGCTTCAAGCCGGTGGCCCTGATGCTTGCCGAGACCGCATTCCTCGCCATACTGGTGCTCGCGCTGTTGCGCTGGGCACCCTGACCCTCAATACTCAGGAGACTTCAAATGATTTCGATCAACAACAAGAGGACGCTGCGGCATGTCGCCCGCGTCGTTTGCGTGAGCGGCCTGGCGGTCGCCAGCCTGTCTGCAGCGCCGGCCCAGGCCCAGACCCAGGCCCCGAAGTGGCCCGACAAGACGGTGCGCATCATCGCGGCCGGCCCGGCCGGCGGCTCGGCGGACATCGTCGCGCGCCTGATGGCGGACAACCTGGCCAAGGATGGCGGCCACGCCGTGGTGGTCGACCCCAAGCCGGGCGCCGGCGGCGTGCTGGCGGTGAACGAACTCTCGCTGGCGCCGCATGACGGCTACACGGTGATGGTGGGCGTGAATTCGCTGGTCAGCGAGATCCCGCACATCGTCAAGCTGCAAAAGGACATGGCCAAGGAGATCAAGCCGCTGGCCGAACTCGCGCGCGGTGGGCTGGTGCTGGTCGGCACGCCCTCGGTGCCGGCCAAGAACTTCGGCGAGCTGGTGAGCTGGGTCAAGGCCAACCCGGGCAAGGTGAGCTACGCCTCCTACACCGCGGGCACCATCTCGCACGTGATCGGCCTGCAACTCAACAAGGCGGCCGGCCTGGACATGACCCATGTCGGCTACAAGGGCTCGACGCCCGCCCTGACCGACGTGATGGGCGGCCATGTGCCCCTGATGTTCGACGCCATGCCCAGCTCGCTGCCCATGCTCAAGGGTGGAAAGATCAAGGCCTTTGCCATCAGCACCGCCAAGCGCTCGCCGCTGCTGCCCGATGTGCCGACCTTCGCCGAACTGGGCTATCCGCAGCTCGAGGCCACCGGCTGGATGGGCCTGTGGGTCAAGCCGGACATGCCGGCGGCCCAGCAGGAGCGCATCCGCGAGGCTGCGCTCAAGGTGCTTCAGCAGCCCGCCGTGCGCGAGCGGCTGCAGGACATCGGCTTCGAGGTCGGCCAGCCGCGCAGCCCCGAGGAATTGAGCAAGACGTTGGCGGCGGACTACCAGCGCATGGGTACGGTGCTGAAGTCGATCGATTTCAGGGCGGAGTAATCTGCGCGTGATGTTCGGCGGGCGCCCGGGAGGCGCCCGCCAAACTGCCTGCATGCGCTTCCTTTGGAGGCGCATGCAGGCTTCTTTTTTTCTTGCGCGATTGCCCTGCAAGCGCGCGGGTGCTTCAATGTCGGCTCCTGCTGTGACGAAGGAGACTTCCATGGCCTACGAAGCGCGATATGTCCTGCGACCCAACCCCGGAGCCGATCTGGGTGCCATCATGGATGCCATGAAGGTGGGCGCGGCGCTCTGGAAGAAGCACGGCGCGCCCGACCCGCAGTTGTGGACCGTGGCCGCAGGCGAGCTGGGCAACTATGTCCTGACCATTCAGTTCAAGAATGCGACGGAGTACGCCAAGGTCACGGACCCGTTGTCGGCCGATCCCGAGTTTCGCCGCTGGCAAGCGAACAACGTTCAGTCCGGAGCGTTCACTTGGGTGCGCAGCAACCTGATGCGCGAGCTCCCTCTGGCGTAAGGCAACCGTAGTGGGGTAGTGGCCCGGCGACTCGGCTGGCCACAGCGACATCAGCTCATTTCTTGCGGGTGTCGATCCACTTCGCGTCGTCGGGCTTTCACCGGCAAAGATGCGGCCAGAACCAGTCATACATCACATCCTCCTGACTTCGCCCTGAAGGAAACTCTAGAGCAGAGGCCAGGTCATACATGACGCGAGCGCGCCGCACACAATTGGTCGGCACCATGGAAGGCATCCGCTACATCACTTCCATCGTTCGAGTTCGCGAGCAACGTTTCCGGCCTCGGGCTATCCCTTCCATCATTTCAAACGGCAGACGTCAGAAATTCCATGCCATCACCAGTCATCGTCTCTCTTGACTTTGAGTCCGCGTCGGATGCACTGGCACTGGTCAGGCAGCTTGGCCCAGAAGCAGAGACAACTACAAGATTGGTCTTCAGTTGCTAACGGAGGCTGGTCCGCAAATCGCGCGCGAGCTTGTCTCAGCAGGCAAGCACGTCTTCCTCGATCTCAAGCTCGATGAGATCCCGAACTCGGTGGCGAGTGCCGTAAAGGCAGCCGGCAAGCTTGGCGCCTCAATGGTCACTGTTCACGCGTCTGCAGGCTCCGCGGTCCTGCGAGCGGCAGTCTGTGCTGCAGAGACGTACCCCGAGTTGAAAGTCCTGGCTCTCACGGTCATCACGAGTCTGTCTGACGCCGATCTTCCAGAAATCGGCCTGGCCGCATCTGTCAACGACCAAGTCCTCCGCCTTGCATCTCTGGCCTGCAAGTCCGGATGCCACGGTGTCGTGGCATCTGCACAAGAGGCGGCCGTCTTGCGCAAGGCGCTTCCGGAAGGCGCGCTCATCGTCTGCCCAGGTATCCAGCTCGCGCAGTCCGGCCCTACCGATCAAGCACGCGTTGCTACTCCTTCTGCCGCGGCCCAAGCGGGCGCCACGCACATCGTCATTGGCCGCGCCATCACGGGATCAGTAGAGCCCGTCGGAGCCTTTCGGGCGGCAGTCGCGTCATTGCAGGCCATTCCTTCAAGCGGCACCTGATGGCGCCGCTTTAGTCAATGCCAGGCCATCTGTAACGACCACTCAGTCTTCTCCATCCCAGCTGTACGTACGCGGCGAAACACAGTGGTCATCGTTCAGCGGTGCCTGCGTACAAAAGGCACACAACATCGTAGAATGGTCGAATGAAGCCCTACCGTTGGAATTCGGAGAAGAACGACCAGCTCAAGGCTGAACGAGGGCTTTCATTCGAACGGGTAGTGGTGGCGATCGAGTCTGATGGACTTATGGACATTCTTGTGCACCCAAATGCAAAGAAGTACCCGCGACAAAAGGTTCTGGTCGTAGCTTTCGATGGCTATGTGCACTTGGTCCCCTTCGTCGAGGAAGATGAGTACTACTTTCTGAAGACGATCATTCCCAGTCGCAAGGCCTCACGTGACTATCTTTTGAAGGGCGAGAACAAATGAGCAAACTTGAGACGGAAGAACTGGAGTTGCTTGAAGCCTTTGAGAAGGGCAAGCTCAAGTCGGTCGCTACCAAGACTGAGTTGGCGCGCTTCAAAGCCGCAGCTCGCGCAACAGCAATCAAGGACAGGCGCGTGAACATTCGCCTTTCTTCAGGCGACCTCAGCGACCTGCAGGTCCGTGCGCTGCAAGAGGGCGTTCCCTATCAAACTCTGATCGCAAGCATCGTGCACAAATACGTGACGGGACGGCTCGCGGAAAAAACCGAAGCAGTTCTTGGTCCGCGCAGTGGACGCAGCAGCAAGCGCAGTACACCGTCGGCGAACTAGGCGATGATGGGGTGGCATGAGTACAACTTCCAGAAGCTCTCGTTGTGTCTCGATGCGAACTGCGTTGGACGAAGACAGGGACTTCATCTTTGACGCCTTTCAAACCACCATGCGGACGTACGTGGAATGGGCGTGGGGATGAGATGAAGCGTTCCAGCGGAACTACTGGCTGCGTCTGCCGTTGTCGAAGGTCAAGGTGATTGTGGTGACTGGCGCGCCTGCTGGCGTCGTCTATGTCGAAGAAGCCGAAGAGCATCGCTGGATTCGAACGATCTTCCTGCTGCCTGCGTTCCAACGGCAAGGAATCGGTTCGGCACTTCTGGAACAGCTCGTGAGCGGTGCGCGCCAGGCCTCGAAGCCGATCGTTTTGCGAGTCATCAAGGTGAATCCAGCTCGGAGCCTCTATGACCGGGCGGGGTTCGAGGTCGTCAAGGAAGGGTTACCTACTTCATGCGGCTCACATAGAACCCGGCCGAAGTCTCTGTACACGCCCAGCGCCAGCCCCGCCGCAAGCGCGGCGCCGAGATCGCGGCATTGCGCGAGATCGTTGGTGCCGGATCGCGCGAATGAAGCAGCGCCTGCCCAAGCGTAGGCGACCGCTCCTTCGCGCACCTTGTTCTATTCCGCCAGCCAGCGGGTGCTACAGTTCGCCCCCGATCGGAAATTCATGGCTGCGTATCGAAGCTCCAGCGACACATTCGAAATCATCGAATTCGCTGAAGTGACGCAGAAGGGTGAAACCGATTTCGGCCATTCTGGCCAGTCTTTCCACCCCCCGCCAACCTGGCCGAGAACGAGCAGGTGCACATCTGGAACATCAACAACGGCGAGCGCTTCGTGACCTTTGCGATCCGCGGCGAGCGCGGCAGCGGCATCATCTCTGCAACGAGCAGCCCCACGGCACGCTGCCACCGGTTCCCTCGCCATCGCAGCGCAGGCCCCTGAGCCTGCCGATCTGAGCTGACACGGGTTCATCCAATGCAGACACCTGAAGGCGCCAACCACTCCTGGCAGCAACGCAGCCTGCGCAGCGTCTGGCATCCGTGCACGCAGATGCAGCGCGCAGCGGCAGTGCCGCCGCTGCCCATCGCGCGCGGCGAAGGCCCGTGGCTCATCGACCACGAAGGCCAGCGCTACTTCGATGCCACCAGCTCCTGGTGGGTCAACCTGTTCGGCCATGCCGATGCGCGCATCAATGCGGCACTGAAGGACCAGCTCGACCGATTGCCGCACGTGATGCTGGCCGGCTGCACCCATGCACCTGCCGTGGAGCTGGCCGAGCGCCTGTCGGAGCTGACCGGCGGCGTGCTCGGCCATTGCTTCTTCGCCAGCGACGGCGCCTCGGCGGTCGAGATCGCGCTGAAGATGAGCTTTCATCACTGGTGCAACCGCGGGCGTTCGGACAAGCGGGAGTTCGTCTGCCTGCGCCAGGGCTACCACGGCGAGACCCTGGGCGCGCTGGCGGTGACCGACGTGGCGGTGTTTCGCGACGCCTACGATCCGCTGCTGATGCGCGCGCACCAGGTGATGTCGCCAGACGCCCGCCAGGCCGCGCCCGGCGAGACCGCGGTGGACGTGGCCGCGCGGGCCGCATTCGAGTTGCAGGCGCTGTTCGAAGCGCGCCATGAACACATTGCCGCACTGATCGTCGAGCCGCTGGTGCAGGGCGCCGCCGGCATGGCGATGCACGATGCAGCCTACCTGCGCACCGTGCGTGCCCTGTGCGACCGCTACCAGGTGAGCCTGATCGCCGACGAGATCGCGGTGGGCTGCGGGCGCACCGGCACCTTCTTTGCGTGCGAGCAGGCCGCGATCTGGCCCGACTTCGTCTGCCTGTCCAAGGGCATCAGCGGAGGCACGCTGCCGCTGTCGCTGGTGATGACGCGCGATGCGATCTACGAGGCCTTCCTCGACGACGACGTCGCGCGCGGTTTCCTGCATTCGCATTCCTATACGGGCAATGCACTGGCCTGCCGCGCCGCACTCGCGGTGCTCGATCGCTTCGAAGAGGACGATGTCCTGCGGCGCAACCGCCAACGGGCGCAAGCGCTGAGCTCGGCGCTCGCGCCCCTGCAGAACGATCCGCGCGTGGAGCACTTCCGCCAGCGCGGCATGATCTGGGCCTTCGATGTGCGGGAGGCCTTTGTGGGCGAGCGCTTCGCCGAGCGCTTTCACCTCGTCGGGCGCGAGCACGAACTGCTCATTCGGCCCATCGGCCGCACCGTCTACCTGATGCCGCCCTATGTGCTGGACGATGAGCTCGCCGCCTGGCTCGCGCAGCGCGTGACGCAAACGCTGGATGCCGTGGCCTCCGTAGAGAACGCCCATGCTGATCGAACACCTGAACCACCGACTGCGTGAACTCGACGCCCAGGCGCTGCGCCGGCAGCGCTGTACCGCCGAGTCGCCCTGCGCGCCGCACCAGCGGGTGTCCGCGGCCGGGGAGGGCGCGACGGCGCGCCGCATGCTCGCCTTCTGCAGCAACGACTACCTGGGGCTGGCGAACCATCCGGCGCTGATCGAGGCGCTCGCGGAAGGGGCGCGCCTCCATGGCGCCGGCAGCGGCGCCTCGCACCTGATCAGCGGTCATTCGCGTGCCCATGCCTTGCTCGAAGACGAGCTCGCGCGATGGATGTCGCCCTGCATCCCACAGGCTCGCGTGCTGAGCTTTTGCACCGGCTACATGGCCAACCTGGCGCTGCTCACCGCGCTGGGAGACGCCAGCGCGACCATCTTCGCCGACAAGCTCAACCATGCGTCGCTGGTGGACGGCGCGCTGCTGGCCAAGGCGCCGCTGCAACGCTACCCGCACGGGCGTCTCGACCTGCTCGAGAGCCAGCTTGCGCGCTGCGAGACGCCGATCAGGCTGATCGTGACCGACGCGGTCTTCAGCATGGACGGTGACCTGGCCGACCTGCGCTCGCTGCTGGCGCTGGCCGAGGCGTACGACGCGTGGCTCGTGGTCGACGATGCCCACGGCTTCGGCGTCCTGGGCGAACGCGGCAGCGGCAGCCTGTCGCACTTCAGCTTGCGCAGCGAGCGGCTGATCTACATGGGCACCCTTGGCAAAGCCGCCGGCCTGAGCGGGGCCTTCGTGGCGGCCCACCCGACAGTGATCGACTGGCTGGTGCAGTCGGCGCGCAGCTACATCTACACCACCGCTGCGCCGCCGGCGATCGCCCATGCCCTGTGCGCAAGCCTGCGCCTGATCGCCGGCGAAGAGGGAGAGGCGCGGCGCGCGCGGCTGGGCCAGCTGATCGGCTTGCTGCGCGATCGCCTGACGACACTGATGCAGCAGTTCCCCCACCTTGGCTGGCGCCTGGCCGATTCCGCCACCGCCATCCAGCCGCTGATCGTCGGTGACAACGCCGCCGCGCTGGCCCTGGCGGCGTCGCTCGATGCGCAAGACCTGTGGGTCCCGGCGATCCGTCCGCCGACGGTGCCGGCGGGCACCGCGCGGCTGCGCATCACGCTCAGTGCCGCACACACGCCGCAGGATGTGCAGACCCTGGTCGATGCGCTGGCGCGGGCCGCGGGGAACCTGCCATGACAGCCGCAGCGCTGCGTGGCTGCTTCGTCACCGGCACCGACACCGAAGTCGGCAAGACGCGCATCAGCGCCGCGTTGTTGTACTGGCTCGGCGAGCGCGGACAGCGCTGTGCCGGCTACAAGCCCGTGGCTGCCGGCACCGAGCTGATCGATGGAGAGCACGTCAACGAGGACGTGCGAGCCCTGCGCGAGGCGAGTTCGGTGCCCTTGACCGACGCCGAGGTCGGCCCCTTCCAGTTCAAGGCCGCCTGTGCACCGCACATTGCGGCGGCACTCGAGGGCCGCAGCATCGAGCGGGCCGCGCTGCTGCAGGGAGCGAATGGGCTTGCGGCACACGCCGAGTGGCTGGTCGCCGAAGGCGTCGGCGGCTTCTGCGTGCCGCTGGGCGCCGATTTCGACAGCGCCGACTTCGCAGTGGACCTGGGCCTGCCGGTGGTGTTGGTGGTCGGTTTGCGCCTGGGCTGCATCAACCATGCGCTGCTCAGCGCCGAGGCGATCCGGGCGCGCGGCCTGCGCCTGGCCGCCTGGGTCGCGAACACCGTGGATCCGGCGATGCTGCACCGCGACGACAACCTCGCCACCCTCCGCCACGAGCTGGGCCGGCGTCACCAGGCGCCGTGCCTGGGCGTGGTTTCCCGGCTGGCCAGTCCCCGCCCGGAGGCCGTGGCAGCTCAGCTCGACGATGCAGCGCTGCGCTTGCTGTTCGACTTGCCCTGAGGAGGCTCCGACTCACTCCGATCCCGAGCGCGCATGGCGCGATTTGCAACCAGGTTGGCTGCCCATGTTCCGGGCGGCTGGCTATCCTGCCCCCAGACATGAGCACCACCGCCACCATCTCCTTGTCATCCCTTCGCAGCACGACCTCCCGTCCCGAGCCGCGCGCTGACCAGCGCTGGCGTGTTGCGGACGTCGAAGCCCTGTTCGCGCTGCCGTTCATGGACCTGCTGTTTCAAGCCCAGCAGGTGCATCGGGCAAATTTCGACGCCAATGAAGTCCAGTTGTCGACCCTGTTGTCGATCAAGACCGGCGGCTGCGCCGAAGACTGCGGCTACTGTCCGCAATCCGCGCACTTCGACACCGGCGTCGAGGCCAGCAAGCTGATGCCGCTGCAAGAGGTGGTCGAGGCCGCACAAGCCGCCAAGGCCCAGGGGGCCACGCGCTTTTGCATGGGCGCCGCCTGGCGCAGCCCCAAGTCGCGCGACATGGAGCGCGTGACCGACATGGTGCGCGAGGTGCGGGCACTGGGCCTGGAGACCTGCATGACGCTGGGGATGCTCGAAGCCGAGCAGGCCCAGGCACTCAAAGACGCGGGGCTGGACTACTACAACCACAACCTCGACAGCGACCCTGGCTTCTACGGCAACATCATCAGCACCCGGACCTACCAGGACCGGCTCGACACGCTGGGCCACGTGCGCGATGCCGGCATCAACGTCTGCTGCGGCGGCATCGTCGGCATGGGCGAGAGCCGCGTGCAGCGCGCCGGGCTGATCGCGCAACTGGCCAATCTCGATCCGTACCCCGAGTCGGTGCCGATCAACAACCTGGTGCAGGTCGAAGGCACGCCGCTGGCCGGCACCGAAGCGATCGACCCCTTCGAGTTCGTGCGCACCATCGCGGCCGCGCGCATCACGATGCCCACGACCATGGTCCGCCTTTCGGCCGGGCGCGAGCAGATGGACGAGGCGCTGCAGGCGCTGTGCTTGGCCGCCGGCGCCAACTCGATCTTCTACGGTGACAAGCTGTTGACCACCAGCAATCCGCAGGCCGAGCGCGACCGCGCGCTGTTCGAGCGACTGGGCCTGAAGGCGCAGCGCTGACGATGAGCGCGGTGTTGGCGTCGGCGCCGAGCCCGCTCGGCCGCACGATCATCGACGCGGCGTTTCGCGCCGATCCCTATCCCACCTACGCCGCGCTGCGCGAGGCCGGGCCGATCCACTGGAGCGAAGAATTCTTCGGCGGCGCGTGGCTGTTGACGCGCCACGCCGACGTGGAGGCTGTGCTGCGCGATGCCGAGCGTTTCTCGGCCCAGCGCACCGGCGGCTGGGTCATGCAAAGCCGCGCCACCCGCGGCGAACTGCTCGACTTCCAGCAGCTCTTCGCGCGCGCGATGCTCTTCGTCGACGCGCCGGACCACACGCGCATCCGCGGGGTGCTCAACGCAGGCTTTCGCAATGACGTGTTGCGCCAGTTCGTTCCGGCCATCGAGCAGCGCGTTGACGCGATGCTCGATGCTGTGGACGCGAACGCGGGCTTCGACTTCATGCAGGCGCTGGCGCGACCGCTGCCCGCTGAAGTGATGGCGATGCTGATGGACATCCCCGCGGCCGACCGCGGCGACTTCATTGCCTGGTCCGACGATCTCGCGGCCTTCATCGGCGCCCCGATGCCGTCGCTCGAGCAGGCGCGGCGCGCGCGCACCAGCCTGCTGGCGATGAGCGGCTACTTCGAGC
The DNA here is from genome assembly GCA_035476655.1 of Variovorax sp. Classification (GTDB taxonomy): domain Bacteria; phylum Pseudomonadota; class Gammaproteobacteria; order Burkholderiales; family Burkholderiaceae_C; genus Variovorax. The sequence goes on along the minus strand of DATILH010000208.1, from coordinate 30,404 downwards.
AGCTCGTGCCGCAGCGCCGCCGCGCGCCGGGCGACGACCTGGTGAGCCGGCTCCTGCGGGCAGAGGCGGCGGGCGATATCCAGCCCGGTGCCGAGTTGCTCTCCCAATGCGCGATGCTGCTGTTCGCCGGGCACGAGACCACGCGCAACCTGCTGGGCAACGGCCTGCAGGCGTTGTTGGCGGACCCCGCATCGTGGCAGCGCCTGCAGCATGAGCCCGCCCTGTTGCCGGGTGCGGTGCGCGAGCTGCTTCGCTTTGACAGCCCGGTGCAATACACCGGCCGCCGCGTGGCGGGCGACCTCGTGCTGCACGGCCGGCAGCTGCGCCGTGGCGATTTGGTGGTGGCGCTCATCGCCTCCGCCAACCGGGACCCGGCGCGCCATGCGCAAGCCGATTGCCTGGATCTGGCGCGCCGCCCCGGCGGCCTGCTGTCCTTCGGTGCCGGAGCGCACGTGTGCATCGGCGCCGGCCTGACATTGATGGAGGCCGAAATCGTGTTCGCCCGCCTGTTGCGTCGATTCCCCCGGCTGTGCCTCGTCGATGCCCAGCCGCGCTGGAGCGGCAACGCGGTGTATCGCGGGCTGAACGCGCTTCCGGTGCGTCAGGCGCCGGTTGCGGGCCGCTCCACTGGCTGAGGCGCTCGCAGGCATGCGCACGACTGGCGCCGCGGTCTGTCGGAGGCTCAGAAAGGCAAAGCGGTTTGCGGAAATATGGGCTTCGGAGGCGAATGACGACGGAACGTTTCCAGCGCCTCGCGGTCCAACCAACGCAGGTTGCAAGTACGTCGATCCGGAAACGGTCGGCGGCTCTCCAGGGCCATCGGAGTGGACCACCCACCGGTGGCTCTCTTTTTGCGGCGCGCTTCAGAGGACTCGTTCCTGCAGCGCCACCGGCAAGCCTTCCTGGCGCAGATTCAGGATCCACATCCCAGCCTGCACGCCGGATTCGATGCCATCGCCACGCTGGAATACACCCCGAGCTTCGAGCACTGCGTGACGGTGGCCACCGAATGCCTGCGCGGGTTGTGACTACCGAGAGATCAGTCTCCGGCCGAAAACAGGTCGATGGCTTCGATCGTGGTCGACCAGTTCGTGATGCGCAGCGACGCGGCGAACTGCTTCAAAGAGTCCAGGTCTGCGCCCATCGAAGAAGGTGGGGAAGCATCGGGCCAGCCCTCGCGGGCGATGCGCACGTAGGCGTCCGAGGCGCGAACCCTGCTTCGTAGGAGGCACCCCCGTATTTGGCCACTCCCGGCCTGACACGGCTCGCCTGGCGGGATACGCACATCGACGGCGGGTCCTGGCGCGGCGGAACCAGGGTTTGTGCGCATAGGACTGTCCGGCGCATCGGACGACTCGTCGCGCCGAAGTCCGGATCACCGGCCAATCAATCGGCAGCCCGCGTCGTCCTGCCCTGAGAAATCAACGACTTACAGGGCGATGGCCGATCTGTGCGCCATGGCATACGGATTGCTGTAGATCGACGTCGGTCGCATCACTGGATGCGAGACCAGACCACGACAAAGGAGACAGCAATGACGACGATGGGCGACCTCGATCCCACCGAGACGAACGAATGGTTGGATGCGCTGGGCGCGGTACGGCAGCACCGCGGCAACGAGCGCACCAATTTCCTTTTGAACCGCCTGGTCGATGAAGGACGCCGCGAAGGTCTGTATGCGCCGCGGTCCATGACCACCGCCTACAAGAACACCATCCCGCCCGAGAAGGAAGAAAAATCCCGCGGCAACCGCGAGATCGAGCACCGCCTGCGCTCGATCATCCGCTGGAACGCGATGGCGATCATCCTGCGCGCCAACAAGGACTCGTCCGAACTCGGCGGCCACATCGCGAGCTTCCAGTCGGCAGCCACGCTGTACGACATCGGCTTCGGCCACTTCTGGCATGCGGCCACCGACACTCATGGCGGCGACCTGCTCTTCATCCAGGGCCACAGTTCCCCCGGCATCTACGCGCGCGCCTTCCTCGAGGGCCGCCTGAGCGAGCAGCAACTGCTTAACTACCGCCAGGAGGCCGACGGTGGCGGCATCCCGTCGTACCCGCACCCCTGGCTCATGCCCGACTTCTGGCAGTTCCCCACCGTCTCGATGGGGCTCGGCCCATTGATGGCGATCTACCAGGCGCGCTTTCTCAAGTACCTGCACGGCCGCGGCCTGGCCGACACGGCGCCGCGCAAGGTCTGGGCCTTCATGGGCGACGGCGAGATGGACGAGCCCGAATCGCTCGGCGCCATCTCGCTCGCGGGCCGCGAGAGCCTGGACAATCTCGTGTTCGTGATCAACTGCAACCTGCAGCGCCTCGACGGCCCGGTACGCGGCAACGGCAAGATCGTTCAGGAGCTCGAGAGCGTGTTCCGCGGGGCCGGGTGGAACGTCATCAAGGTGCTCTGGGGCAGCGGCTGGGACAAGCTGCTCGCCAAGGACAAGAGCGGCAAGCTGCTGCAGCGCATGGAAGAGTGCGTGGACGGCGAGTACCAGGACTTCAAGAGCAAGAGTGGCGCCTACGTGCGCGAGCATTTCTTCGGCAAGTACGACGAGACGAAGGCGCTGGTCGCCGACATGAGTGACGACGAGATCTGGGGCCTCACGCGCGGCGGCCACGACCCCGTGAAGGTCTTCGCCGCGTATGCCGCAGCGGTCAAGCACAAGGGCCAGCCCACGCTGATCCTGCCCAAGACGGTCAAGGGCTACGGCATGGGCGAATCGGGCGAAGGCCAGATGATCGCGCACCAGGCCAAGAAGATGACGCAGGACGCACTGCGCGGCTTCCGCGACCGCTTCCAGATCCCGGTGTCCGACGAAGAGCTGCCCAACGTGCCGTTCATCCAGCTGGCCGAGGACAGCCCCGAGATGAAGTACCTGCGCGAGCGTCGCGCCGCGCTCGGTGGCTACCTGCCTCAGCGCCGCCGCAAGTCGACTGCGCTGGAGATTCCGCCGCTGGCCACCTTCGAGCGCCTGCTCAAGGACACCGGCGAGCGCGAGATCTCCACCACCATGGCCTTCGTGCAGATGCTCGGTACGCTGGTGCGCGACAAGGCCATCGGCAAGCACGTGGTGCCCATCGTGCCCGACGAGTCGCGCACCTTCGGCATGGAAGGCATGTTCCGCCAGCTTGGCATCTGGTCCTCGCTCGGCCAGCTCTACAAGCCGCAGGACGCCGACCAGCTCATGTACTACCGCGAGTCCAAGGACGGACAGGTGCTGCAGGAAGGCATCAACGAGGGCGGCGCGATGTCCAGCTGGATCGTCGCGGCCACCTCGTACAGCACGAACAACGTGCCGATGATTCCGTTCTACATCTACTACTCGATGTTCGGCCTGCAGCGCGTGGGCGACCTGGCCTGGCTGGCCGGCGACATGCGGGCGCGCGGTTTCCTGCTCGGCGGCACCGCGGGGCGCACCACGCTCAACGGCGAAGGCCTGCAGCACGAGGACGGCCACAGCCACATCCTGGCCGGGACCATTCCGAACTGCATCTCGTACGACCCGACCTTCGCCTACGAGGTGGTGGCCATCGTGCGCGACGGCATGCGCCGCATGTACGCCGACCAGGAGGACGTGTACTACTACATCACCCTCATGAACGAGAACTACGCCCACCCCGGCATGCCCGAGGGCAGTGAGGCGGGGATTCTCAAGGGGCTCTACCAGCTGAGCGACGGCGGCAAGACGCCCAAGAAGGGCCACCGCGTGCAGCTCATGGGCAGCGGCACCATCCTGCGCGAGGTGATGTTTGCGGCCGAGCTGCTCAAGAGCGACTTCGGCATTGCGTCGGACGTGTGGAGCGCCACCAGCTACAACGAGCTGCGCCGCGACGGCATGGCCGCCGAGCGCTGGAGCCGGCTGCACCCCACCGAGCCCGCGCGCAAGAGCCACGTCGAGCAATGCCTCGAAGGCCATGACGGCCCCGTCATCGCAGCCACCGACTACATGCGCAACTACGCCGACCAGGTGCGCGAGTACGTGCAGGCCGCGGGCCGGCGCTACACGGTGCTGGGCACCGACGGCTTCGGCCGCAGCGACTACCGCCGCAAGCTGCGCCGCTTCTTCGAGGTCGACCGCTGGCACGTGGTGGTGGCCGCGCTCAAGGCGCTTGCCGACGACGGCGTGATCAAGCCCGCCGTGGTGGCGCAGGCCATCGAGAAGTACGGGCTCGACGCCGAGCGCGCCGCCCCCTGGACCGTCTGAGGCACGACACAACATGAGCAACGCAATCGACATCAAGGTTCCCGACATCGGCGACTTCAGCGATGTGCCGGTCATCGAGATCTTCGTGAAGCCCGGCGACACGGTGAAGGCCGAAGACCCGCTGGTCTCGCTCGAATCGGACAAGGCGACGATGGAGGTGCCCGCGCCGCGCGGCGGCGTGGTCGAGTCCATCGCTGTGAAGCTGGGGGACAAGGTCAGCGAAGGCAGCGTCATCATGACGTTCAAGGGCGAAGGCGGCGCTGCCGCTCCCGCGCCGGCCGAGGCTGCCAAGCCCAGCGTCAGCGCTGCGCCTTCCGCCACCAGTGCACCGGCCGGCGTGGCTGAGGTGCGCGTGCCCGACATCGGCGACTTCAAGGACGTGCCCGTCATCGAGATCTTCGTGAATGTCGGCGACACGGTGAAGGCCGAAGACCCGATCGTCTCGCTCGAATCGGACAAGGCCACGATGGACGTGCCCGCGCCCCTCTCGGGCGTGGTAACGGCCATTGGTATCAAGATCGGGGACAAGGTCAGCGAAGGTTCTGTGATCCTTTCGCTGGCGACGGGCGATGCGCCTGTGGCGGCCGCGGCTGTCCCCGCATCGGCGGCACCCGCTGCCGCCGCGCCGGCGCAGGCTGCCGCATTCTCCGACGGGATCGACGAAGCTGCCTTCGCACTCGCCTATGCTGGCCCCGCGGTGCGCAAGCTCGCCCGCGAACTCGGCGTCGACCTCAGCAAGCTCAAGGGCACCGGCGATCACGGCCGCATCGTGCGCGCCGATGTCGAGGCCTTCGCGAAGGGTGGCGGCGCATCTGCTGCACCGGCCGCCGGCAAGGCTGCTTCCGCGTCCGCAGGCGGTGGCGTCGGCGGCATCGACCTGCTGCCCTGGCCCAAGGTCGACTTCGCCAAGTTCGGCCCGACCGAGCGCAAGGAACTGTCGCGCATCAAGAAGATCAGCGCCGCCAACCTGCACCGCAACTGGGTCGTCATTCCGCATGTGACGACGCACGACGAGGCCGACATCACCGATCTCGAGCCCTTCCGCGTGCAGATGAACAAGGAGCTGGAGAAGTCGGGCGTGAAGATCAGCATGCTGCCCTTCATGATGAAGGCGGCCGTCGCCGCGCTGAAGACGTTCCCGGAGTTCAACGCCAGCCTCGACGGCGATGCCCTGGTGCTCAAGAACTACTGGCACATCGGATTCGCGGCCGACACGCCCAACGGGCTCATGGTGCCGGTGATTCGCGACGTCGATAAAAAGACCGTGCCCGACATCGCCAAGGAGATGGGCGAGCTCGCCAAGCTCGCGCGCGACGGCAAGCTCAAGCCCGACCAGATGTCGGGCGGCACCTTCACCATCAGCTCGCTGGGCGGCATCGGCGGCATCTACTTCACGCCGATCATCAACGCGCCCGAGGTTGCGATCATGGGCGTGTGCAAGAGCCACTGGAAGCAGCACTCCTCAGACGGCAAGACCTACACCTCGCGCCTCACGCTGCCGCTGTCCCTGTCGTGGGACCACCGCGTGATCGACGGCGCCGCCGCCGCGCGCTTCAACGTCTATTTCGCCAACGTGCTCGCCGATCTGCGGCGCGTGCTGTTCTGAAGGAAGCCCACTCATGTCCCACACAGTGGAAGTCAAGGTCCCGGACATCGGCGACTTCAAGGATGTCGCGATCATCGAGTTGCTGGTCAAGCCCGGCGAGGTCATCGCGGTCGATACCGGGTTGATCATGGTGGAGTCCGACAAGGCTTCGATGGAGATTCCATCGAGCCATGCGGGCACCGTGAAGGAACTGAAGGTCGCGCTCGGAGACAAGGTGAGCGAGGGCTCGGTGATCCTCGTCATCGAAACGTCGGCCGCCGCGCCCGCTGCAGCACAAGCCGCTGCGCCCGCACCAGCCGCCGCCGCCGCACCCGTTGCTGCAGCCTCCGCGCCCGCGCCCGTGGCCGGCAGCTACACCGGCAAAGCCGACGTCGAATGCGAAGTGCTCGTGCTCGGCGCCGGCCCCGGCGGCTACTCGGCTGCGTTCCGCAGTGCCGACCTCGGCATGAAGACCGTGCTGGTCGAGCGCTACGCCACGCTCGGCGGTGTGTGCCTGAACGTGGGCTGCATCCCCTCGAAGGCGCTGCTTCACACGGCCGGCGTGATGGACGAGGTGAAGCTGCTCGCCAGGCACGGCATCAAGTACACCGCGCCCGAAGTCGACATCGACGCGCTGCGCGACTTCAAGGACGGCGTGATCAAGAAGCTCACCGGCGGCCTCGCCGGCATGGCCAAGGCGCGCAAGGTCGAGGTCGTCACTGGTGTCGGCAGCTTCCTCGATGCGCACCACGTCGAGGTGACAGGCGAGGGCGGCGCGAAGAAGGTGGTGAAGTTCGCCAAGGCCATCATCGCCGCGGGCTCGCAAGCCGTGAAGCTGCCCTTCATGCCCGAGGACGACCGCGTCGTCGATTCCACCGGCGCGCTGCTGCTCAAGGGCATTCCCAAGCGCATGCTGGTAATCGGCGGCGGCATCATCGGCCTGGAGATGGCCACGGTGTATTCGACGCTGGGCACGCGCATCGACGTGGTCGAGATGCTCGACGGCCTGATGCAGGGCGCCGACCGCGACCTCGTCAAGGTGTGGGAGAAGTTCAACGCGCCGCGCTTCGACAACGTGATGCTCAAGACCAAGACCGTCGGCGGCAAGGCGACAAAGGCCGGCATCGAGGTCAGCTTCGAGGGCGCGAAGGCGCCGAAGGAGCCACAGGTCTACGACCTGGTTCTCGTGGCCGTGGGCCGCAGCCCCAACGGCAAGAAGATCGGCGCCGACAAGGCCGGCGTGGCCGTCACCGACCGCGGCTTCATCGAGGTCGACAAACAGATGCGCACCAACGTGCCGCACATCTTCGCCATCGGCGACATCGTCGGCCAGCCCATGCTCGCCCACAAGGCCGTGCACGAAGCGCATGTGGCCGCCGAGGTGGCGCACGGCGAGGCGTCGTACTTCGATGCGCGGCAGATTCCCTCGGTGGCCTACACCGACCCCGAAGTCGCGTGGGCCGGCAAGACCGAGGAGCAGTGCAAGGCCGAGGGCCTGAAGGTCGGCAAGGCGGTATTCCCGTGGGCCGCATCGGGCCGCGCCATCGCCAACGGGCGCGACGAGGGCTTCACCAAGCTGCTGTTCGACGAGGCGACGCACCGCATCGTCGGCGGCGGCATCGTCGGCACGCATGCGGGCGACCTGATCAGCGAGGTGTGCCTGGCCATTGAGATGGGCTGCGAGCCCGCCGACATCGGCAAGACCATTCACCCGCATCCGACCCTCGGCGAATCCATCGGCATGGCGGCTGAAGTCTTCGAGGGGCATTGTACCGATCTGCCCCCGGTGAAGAAGAAGTAGTCCCGCATCATGGCAATCAAGCTCGCTTTCGAGGTCCTGGGATCGGGGCCTCCGGTGGTGATCCTGCACGGCCTGTTCGGCGCGGGGCGCAACTGGACGCAGGTTGCGCAGGCGCTGGCCGAGGACCATCGTGTCTACCTGCTCGACGCCCGCAACCACGGCGCTTCGCCCTGGGCTGAGTCCATGTCATACGCCGAGATGGCCGACGACGTGCTCGCCTTGATCGAGCGCGAGCACCTGCAGCGGCCCTTCGTCATCGGCCACAGCATGGGCGGCAAGACCGCGATGGCGCTCGCGCTCTCGCACCCGCAGGCCATCGCCGGCATCGCCGTGATCGACATCGCGCCCGAGAGCTACACCGACCAGTTCTCGTCGTACGTGTCGGCCATGCGCAGCCTCGACGTGGCGGGCGCGGCCAGCCGCCGAGAGATCCGCCAGGCGCTGGCCAACAGTCTGTGCGCCGAGGCGCCGGTCGACTTCCTGATGCAGAACCTGCGCCGGGAGCGCGACCGCTTCGACTGGCGGATCAACCTGCTCGCGACGGGCCTGTGCATGCGCGAACTCTGCGGCTTTCCCGAGACGCTGCGCAAAGCGCGCTACGAAGGACCTGCGCTCTTCATCTCCGGCGTGGAGTCCGACTACGTGCAGCCCGCATCTCTGCCGGGCATCCGGGCGCTGTTTCCGTGCGCCGAGTTCGAGCGCATTGCCGACGCCGGCCACTGGGTGCACGCGGACCAGCCTGGCGCCCTGTTGTGCGGACTGAACGACTGGCTCCGCGACGCCTGTGCTGTCCCGCAGAACTGACCCCTAGCCACGCCTCTACAGACATACGGAGACCGAAACATGACCGACAACCTGCGCGAAGCCGCCCTCGACTACCACCGCTATCCCACGCCCGGCAAGATCTCGGTGAATCCGACCAAGCCGATGGCCACGCAGCGCGACCTTGCGCTGGCGTACTCGCCCGGCGTGGCCGAAGCCTGCATGGAAATCGCACGCGACCCGGCCGAGGCAATGAACCTCACCTCGCGCGCCAACCTCGTGGCCGTCATCACCAACGGCACGGCGGTGCTGGGCCTGGGCAACATCGGCGCGCTGGCCGGCAAGCCGGTGATGGAGGGCAAGGCCTGCCTCTTCAAGAAGTTCGCCGGCATCGACGTGTTCGACATCGAGCTCGACGAGAACGACCCCGACGCGCTCATCGACACCATCGCGCGCATGGAGCCCACCTTCGGCGGCATCAACCTCGAGGACATCAAGGCGCCCGAGTGCTTCTACATCGAGAAGAAGCTGCGCGAGCGCATGAAGATCCCGGTGTTCCACGACGACCAGCACGGCACCGCCATCGTCGCGGCCGCGGCCATCCTGAACGCGCTGCGGCATGTGAAGAAGGACATCCGCGAGGTGAAGCTCGTGGCCTCGGGCGCGGGCGCTGCGGCGCTGGCCTGCCTCGACCTGATCGTGAGCCTGGGCCTGCCGATGCAGAACATCTATGTGTCCGACAGCGCGGGCGTGGTCTACGCGGGCCGCAAGGAACAGATGGACCCGAACAAGGCCCGCTATGCGCAGGACACCTCGGCGCGCAAGCTGGCCGATGTGATCGGCGGCGCGGACATCTTCCTTGGCCTCTCGGCCGGCGGCGTGCTCAAGCCCGAGATGGTCAAGGAGATGGCGCGCGATCCGATCATCCTCGCCATGGCCAACCCGACGCCGGAGATCCTGCCGGAAGACGCGTTGGCCGTGCGGCCCGATGCGATCCTCGGAACCGGCCGCTCGGACTATCCGAACCAGGTCAACAACGTCCTGTGTTTCCCGTTCATCTTCCGCGGCGCGCTCGATGTGGGCGCGACCGCCATCAACGAAGAGATGAAGCTCGCCGCCGTGCGCGCCATCGCCGAACTCGCACATGCAGAAATCCCCGAGGTGGTGGCGCAGGCCTATGGCGCGGTCGGGCTGCGCTTCGGCCGCGACTACCTGATTCCCAAGCCTTTCGACCCACGCCTCATCGAGGCGGTGGCGCCCGCGGTGGCGCAGGCCGCGGTGGACAGCGGCGTCGCAACGCGGCCCATCGCCGACATGAAGGTCTACCGCCAGCGCCTGTCGCAGTTCGTGTATCAATCCGGCAGCAGCATGCAGCCGCTGTTCGCGGCCGCCAAGCAGTCGCCCAAGCGCGTGGTCTACGCCGAGGGCGAGGACGAGCGCGTGCTGCGTGCCGCGCAGGTGGTGGTCGACGAAGGACTCGCGCGCCCGCTGCTGCTGGGCCGGCCCGAGGTGATCGCCGAGCGCATCGCGCAGTACGGCCTGCGCCTTTCGCTGGGCACCGACTGCGAAGCTGTCGACCTGCTCGACCCCGCCGTGCACGGCGATGCGGCCGAGGCCTACTACCAGCTCAAGCGCCGCGACGGCGTCTCGCGCCTCGTGGCGCAGACCGAGATGCGCAGCCGCGGCACGCTGCTTGCGGCCATGCTGGTACGCCAGGGCAAGGCCGACGCGATGCTGTGCGGCACGCTCGGCGGCTATGGCGACCACCTGCGCCATGTGCGCGACGTGATCGGCCTGCGCGCCGGCACGAAGACCCTGGCCGCCATGCAGATGCTGATGCTGCCGGGGCGCCAGCTCTTCATCTGCGACACGCACGTCAACCGCGACCCCGATGCTGCGCAGATCGCCGAGATCGCGCTGCTCGCCGCCGAAGAAGTGCGCCGATTCGGCGTGACACCGGCCGTGGCGCTGCTGTCGCACTCGAACTTCGGCGGATCGGACGCGGCCTCGGCCGTGAAGATGCGCGAGGCGCTTGCGCTCATCCAGGCGGCCGACCCGCAGCTCGCGGTGGACGGCGAGATGCGCGGCGACGCGGCGCTCTCCAAGTCGATCCTGGATCACGAGTTCCCGGATTCGGCGCTGGAGACCGAGGCCAACGTGCTCATCATGCCCAACGTCGATGCGGCCAACATCTCGTACAACCTGCTGCGCATGGCGGCGGGCAGCGGCATCACGGTGGGCGGCATCCTGCTGGGCGCGGCGCGCTCGGTGCACATCCTCACGCCCTCGTCCACGGTGCGCCGCATCGTCAACATGACGGCGCTGGCAGTGGTCGATGCCAGCTCGCACCGCCACGCAGGCTGACGACGGCACGGCCATGAACGACACCGCAGTGCTCCACGGCCCGCAGCGCGGCGCCGCCAAGACGCGACGGATTCCGATCCGCGTGACCGAGGCGGGCCCGGCGCTCGCCAAGCCCGACTGGATCCGCGTGCGCGTCTCGCAGAGCGAGAGCTTCAAAGAGGTGAAGCGCACGCTGCGCGAAGCCAGCCTGCACACGGTGTGCGAAGAGGCCTCGTGCCCGAACATCGGTGAGTGCTTCGGCAAGGGCACGGCCACCTTCATGGTGCTTGGAGATCTCTGCACGCGCCGCTGCCCGTTCTGCGACGTGGCGCACGGCCGGCCGCAGCCGCCCGATCCGCAAGAAGCGCAGCACCTGGCCGAGACGGTTGCGCGGTTGAAGCTGAAGTACGTGGTGATCACCAGCGTGGATCGCGACGACCTGCGCGACGGCGGCGCGGCGCACTTTGCCGCCTGCATCCGCGCGGTGCGCGCGCAGTCGCCCGGCACGCAGATCGAGGTGCTGGTGCCTGACTTCCGCGGCCGTGCCGAGCTGGCGCTGGACATCCTCGCGGCCGACCCGCCCGACGTGATGAACCACAACCTCGAGACCGTGCCGCGCCTGTACCGCCAGGCGCGCCCCGGTGCCGACTACCTGCACTCGCTGCAGTTCCTGCAGTCGTTCCGCGCGCGCTGCCCCCAGGTGCCCACCAAGTCCGGCCTGATGCTGGGCCTGGGCGAGACCGACGACGAGGTGCTCGATGTGATGCGCGACATGCGCAGCCACGGCGTGGACATGCTCACCGTCGGTCAGTACCTGCAACCGCGCGCCGGCAACCTGCCGGTGGAGCGCTACGTCGCACCCGCGCAGTTCGAAATCATCGCGCAGCAGGCGAATGCCATGGGCTTTGCCCATGCCGCCTGCGGACCACTCGTGCGGTCGAGCTACCACGCCGACCGGCAGGCGCATGCCGCCGGCGTCTAAGACCATTTAGGAGATACCCATGGACCAGCAACCTGTCAGCCAACCCTTCTACAAGTCCCTGTACTTCCAGGTCATCACCGCCATCGTGATCGGGGTGGTACTGGGCCATTTCTGGCCCGAGACCGGCGCGGCCATGAAGCCGCTGGGTGACGGCTTCATCAAGCTGATCAAGATGATCATCGCGCCCATCATCTTCTGTACCGTGGTCGTCGGAATCGCCGGCATGGAAGACATGAAGAAAGTCGGCAAGACCGGCGGCCTGGCGCTGCTGTACTTCGAGATCGTCAGCAGCGTCGCGTTGATCGTCGGCCTGTTGGTCATCAACATCGTCAAGCCGGGCGCGGGCATGAACGTGGACGTGAGCCAGCTCGACGTCAAGTCCGTCGCCGCCTACACCGGGCCCGGCAAGATGCAGGGCACGGTGGACTTCCTGCTGCACGTCATTCCCAACACCGTCGTCGACGCCTTCGCCAAGGGGGAGATCCTGCAGGTGCTGCTGTTCGCCGTGATGTTCGGCTTCGCGCTGCACAAGTTCGGCGGGCGCGGCACGCTGGTGTTCGACTTCATCGAGAAGTTCTCGCACGTTCTGTTTGTGATCGTGGGCTACATCATGAAGGTCGCTCCGATTGGTGCCTTCGGCGCCATGGCGTTCACGATTGGAAAGTACGGTGTGGGCTCGCTGCTGCAGCTTGGCCAACTGATGGCAACCTTCTATGCCACCTGCCTGCTGTTCATCTTCGTGATCCTGGGCGGCATCGCGCGCGCGCACGGATTCTCGATCTGGAAGTTCATCAAGTACATCAAGGAAGAGTTGCTGATCGTGCTGGGCACGTCCTCGTCCGAATCGGTGCTGCCACGCATGATGGCCAAGCTGGAAAACCTGGGTGCGCGCAAGTCTGTCGTCGGCCTGGTCGTGCCCACGGGCTATTCGTTCAACCTGGACGGCACCTCGATCTACCTGACCATGGCGGCGGTGTTCATTGCGCAGGCCACCAACACACCCATGTCGCTGACGCAGCAGATCACCCTGCTGCTCGTTCTGCTGCTGACGTCCAAGGGCGCGGCCGGCGTCACTGGCAGCGGCTTCATCGTGCTCGCGGCCACCTTGTCGGCCGTGGGCAACGTGCCAGTCGCCGGCCTGGCGCTGATTCTGGGCATCGACCGGTTCATGTCGGAAGCCCGCGCGCTGACCAATCTGATCGGCAACGGCGTCGCCACGGTGGTGGTCGCCAAGTGGACCAATGACCTTGACACCGAGCGCATGGCACGCATCCTGGACAACGAGACGCCGGCCGAGGCTGAAGCGCCCGAGGCTGTGCTGGACCAGGTCGAGACCCACATGCCCGTGGCCCAGCCGCGTTGAAGCGATCAGACGCCTTGGCAGAGCTGCCAACCATGAACAGCACCGTGCAGAGGCACCGCGTCGTGATCGTCGGAGGCGGTGCCGGCGGCCTGGAGCTGGCCACGCGTCTGGGCGATACGCTGGGCAAGCACGGGGCGGCGGACATCACGCTGATCGACAAGCACCGTACCCACGTCTGGAAACCCAAGTTGCACGAGATCGCCTCGGGCAGCATGGACGTGAGCGCGCACGAGGTCGACTACCTCGCGCAGGCGCACTGGTACCGCTTCCGTTTCCGACTCGGCGAGCTGACCGGTATCGACCGCGCGCGCCGCGAGGTGCAGGTGGCGCCCTACTTGGACGACGAAGGCCGGCTGGTCACGCCCGCGCGCGCCTTCGGATACGACACGCTGGTGGTCGCCATCGGCAGCCTCAGCAACGACTTCGGCACGCCTGGCGTGCGCGAGCATGCCCTGCGGCTCGAGTCGAAGGCGGATGCGCAGCGCTTTCACCAGCGCATGGTCAACGCCTGCATCCGTGCGCATGCGCAGAGCTCGCCGCTGCGGCCAGAGCAGCTGCACGTGGCGATCATCGGCGCGGGCGCCACCGGCGTGGAGCTGGCGGCCGAGCTGCATCGCACCACCCGCGAGGTCGTGGCCTATGGCCTGGACCGCGTGGACGCCGAGAGGGACATCCAGGTCAGCGTGATCGAGGCCGCCGAGCGCGTGCTACCCGCGCTGCCGCCACGCATGTCGGCAGCCACCGAGGCGCTGCTACGCAAGTTGGGCGTGGACGTCCACACATCGGCCAAGGTGGCCGAGGTGCTGCCAGACGGCGTGCGCCTGGCCGACGGCCGCACGCTGCCGGCCGAGCTGGTGGTGTGGGCCGCGGGCGTGAAGGCGGCCGATTTCATGAAGGACATCGCGGGGCTCGAGACCAACCGCAGCAACCAGCTCGCGGTGCGGCCCACGCTACAGACCACGCGCGATGACCATATCTTCGCCATCGGCGACTGCGCGGCCTGCGACTGGCCCGAGGCCAACGACGGCAAGGGCGGCCTGGTACCGCCGCGCGCGCAGGCGGCGCACCAGCAGGCCTCGCACGTCGCGGCGCAGATCCGGCGGCGCCTGGCGGGCAAGGCGCTCACGCCGTACCGCTACCGCGACTTCGGATCGCTGGTGTCGCTCGGCGATTTCAGCACCGTCGGCAACATGATGGGCGGGCCGGTGGGCGGCAGCCTGATGATCGAAGGCCGCTTCGCGCGGCTCATGTACGTGTCGCTCTACAAGATGCACGAGTTGGCGCTGCACGGCATCGTGAAGGTCTCGCTCGACACGCTCGCCCGCCTCATCACGCGGCGCACCGAACCCCACGTCAAGCTGCATTGAGCAGGCACGATCATGACCACACCTTCGTCCCCTTTCGACGCGACCTCGTGGTTGCAAGCCTGGCAGCAAGGGCTGTCGCAAAGCCACCTGCAGTTCGGCACGCTGATGCGCAATGCGCTGGAGATCGCGCCGGTCGACGCACGCGGCAAGGCGCAGATGGACTTCGCGCTGCGCCAGGTGATCGATGCGGTGAACCCGGCCAACAGCTTTGCGACGAATCCTGAAGCGATGCAGGCCGCGGTTGACTCGGGCGGCGCGAGCCTGCTCGAAGGTGCGAGGCTCTTTCTCGCCGACGTGGCGAAGGGCCGTATCTCGATGTCGGACGACGAAGCCTTCGAGGTCGGCCGCAACGTTGCGACCAGTCCCGGCAGCGTGGTGTTCGAGAACGAGCTGATGCAGCTCGTGCAGTACGCGCCGTCCACGGCCAAGGTGCACAAGCGGCCGCTGGTGATCGTGCCGCCTTGCATCAACAAGTTCTACATCCTCGATCTGCAGCCCGCGAACTCTCTGGTTGCCTATGCGGTGGAGCAGGGCCACACTGTGTTTCTCGTGTCGTGGCGCAATGTGTCTGCAGAGCTGGGCCATCTGGGCTGGGACGACTACGTCGAGCAAGGCGTGCTGAAGGCGCTCGACGTCGCATGCGACATCGCCCGCACCGACAAGGTCAACACGCTGGGCTTCTGCATTGGCGGCACGCTGCTGGGCAGCGCACTCGCCGTGGCGGCGGCGCGGGGCGAGAAGCCCGCAGCCAGCGTCACGCTGTTGACTGCGATGCTCGACTTCTCCGACACCGGCGAACTGGGCCTGATGGTCGACGAGAACATGGTCGCCACGCGCGAAGCCAGCATCGGCCGCGGCGGCCTCATGAAGGGCCGCGAGCTCGCCACCGTGTTCGCCGCGCTGCGCGCCAACGACCTGATCTGGCCCTATGTGGTCAACGGTTATCTCAAGGGCAAGGCGCCCGTGGCCTTCGACCTGCTGTTCTGGAACGGCGACGACACCAACCTGCCGGGGCCGATGTACTGCTGGTACCTGCGCAACACCTACCTCGAGAACAGGCTGCGCGAGCCCGGCGGAACGGTGCAGTGCGGCGTGCCGGTGGACCTGTCGCGCATCGATGCGCCCGCTTTCATCTACGCCTCGTGCGACGACCACATCGTGCCGTGGAAGACCGCCTATGCGGGCACGCGGCTGCTCGGCGGCGAGACCCGCTTCGTGCTCGGTGCGAGCGGGCACATCGCGGGCGTGATCAACCCGCCCGCGAAGAAGAAGCGCAACCACTGGGTCGGCGATCTCGCGGCCGATGCGGGCGCATGGCTTGACAACGCGCAAAGCGTCGACGGCAGCTGGTGGCCCGTGTGGAGCGAGTGGCTCGCCACGCACGCCGGTGCGAAGGTCGCCGTGCGCCGCACCTTGGGCAGCGCCGAGTTTCCCGTCATCGAGCCCGCACCCGGGCGCTATGTCAAAGCCAAGGCGGCCTGAATCCGGGTCGCCGCCATTCCCTTCGCATCCATCAACCTCAAGGAGACTCTCATGTCAGACGATATCGTGATCGTGGCCGCGCAACGCACGGCGGTCGGCAAGTTCGGCGGCGCACTCGCCGGCACGGCCGCGCCCGAACTGGGCGCGCACGTGGTGAAGGGCCTGCTCGCCAAGGCCGGCGTGCCGGGCGATGCGGTGTCCGAGGTGATCATGGGCCAGGTGCTCGCGGCCGGCGCGGGGCAGAACCCCGCGCGGCAGACGGTCATCAAGGCGGGGCTGCCGATCGGCGTGCCGGGCCTCACGATCAACAAGGTCTGCGGCTCGGGCCTCAAGGCCGTGATGCTCGCGGCGCAGGCCGTGAAGTGCGGCGACGCCGAGATCGTTGTGGCCGGCGGCCAGGAGAACATGAGCGCTGCACCTCATGTGCTGCCCAGCTCGCGCAACGGCCAGCGCATGGGCGACTGGAAGCTGGTCGACACCATGATCGTGGACGGCCTGTGGGACGTCTACAACCAGTACCACATGGGAACCACGGCCGAGAACGTGGCGAAGAAGTACGGCATCACCCGCGAGATGCAGGATGCGCTCGCGCTGGCCTCGCAGCAGAAGGCCGCCGCCGCGCAGGATGCCGGTCGCTTCGACGACGAGATTCTCCCTTTCAGCATCGCGCAAAAGAAGGGCGACCCGATCGTGTTCTCGGCCGACGAGTTCGTGAACCGCAAGACCAATGCCGATGTGCTCGCCGGCCTGCGCCCCGCCTTCGACAAGGCCGGTTCCGTCACGGCCGGCAATGCCTCGGGCCTGAACGACGGCGCGGCCGCGGTGCTGGTGATGTCGGCCTCGCGCGCAGCCGCACTCGGCCTGCAGCCGCTGGCGGTGATCCGCGCCTATGCGAGCGCGGGCCTTGATCCATCGCTCATGGGCATGGGCCCGGTGCCTGCCTCGCAGCTAGCGATCAAGAAGGCCGGCTGGAAGGCGCAGGACCTGGACCTGATGGAAATCAACGAAGCCTTCGCGGCGCAGGCCTGCGCCGTCAATCGCGAGATGGAGTGGGACACCAGTCGCATCAACGTCAACGGCGGCGCAATCGCCATCGGCCACCCGATCGGCGCCTCGGGCTGCCGCGTTCTGGTGACGCTGCTGCACGAGATGCGCCGCCGCGACGCCAGCAAGGGACTGGCCTCGCTGTGCATCGGCGGCGGCATGGGCGTGGCGCTGGCCGTCGAGCGTGCCTGAACGAATTTCTTTGTCACACAACCGAGGAGAATGCAGATGAGCGAGAAGCAACAACAAGTGGTTCTGGTCACCGGCGGCATGGGCGGCCTGGGCGAGACGATCTCCACCAAGATGGTCGATGCGGGCTACAAGCTCGCGGTGACCTATTCGCCGGGCAACAAGTCGCACGCCGACTGGGTGGCGCAGATGGCGTCGCGCGGCTACCAGATCCTGGCCGTGCCCTGCGACGTGGCCGACTACGAATCCTGCGCGCAGGCCGTGAGCCAGGTCCAGGAGGCCCTCGGCCCGGTCGACGTGCTGGTCAACAACGCCGGTATCACGCGCGACATGACCTTCAAGAAGATGGACCGCGTCAACTGGGATGCGGTGCTTCGCACCAACCTCGACAGCCTTTTCAACATGAGCAAGCAGGTAGCCGACGGCATGGTGGAGCGAGGTTGGGGCCGCATCATCAACGTGTCGTCGGTGAACGGTTCGAAGGGCGCGTTCGGCCAGACCAACTACTCGGCCGCCAAGGCCGGCGTGCACGGCTTCACCAAGGCGCTGGCGCTTGAAGTGGCGAAGAAGGGCGTGACGGTCAACACCATCTCGCCCGGCTACATCGGCACGAAGATGGTCACGGCCATCCCCAAGGAAGTGCTCGACAGCAAGATCCTGCCGCACATCCCGGTGGGTCGCCTCGGCAAGCCCGAGGAAGTGGCAGGCCTGATCATCTATCTCGCCTCGGAAGAGGCAGCCTTCGTGACGGGTGCCAACATCGCCATCAACGGCGGCCAACATATGCAATGAAGGCACGACCATGATCTTGAGAAATGGGATTGATCAGGTCGCACTGATCAACAAGTTCACCGACACCACGGTCAAGCAGGGGGAGACCCTTCGCAAGGCCGTGCACGAGGCCACGCTCAAGGCGTTGCAGGGCCGCGAGCTGACGCTCGCGAACATCCGGCAGGTGCTGGGCACGGTCACCAAGGCGGCCTCGGCCGGCGCGGCCGGCAGCAAGCTGCCCTCGCCCGACGTGGAAGGCCTGCTCGGCAAGGTCTTTGCCGGCATGGACGGCGCGCTGGAGCAGGCGGTGGTTGCCAACCAGCGCGCGCTGCAACAGCTGGTCGACCAGGGCGTGAGCCTGCGGGAGACGCAACTCAAGAAGGCGATCGCCGACATCGAGAAGATGGAGGAGACGCTGTTCACCAGCGTGCGCAAGGCGGCACCGGCCGACGGTCCGTGGAGCGGCGTTTTCCAGGCAATGCAGGGCAAGAGCACCGGCACCGGCGCGCGCGCAACAGTGGCGCTCGGGCACCTCGTGGAGGACGCGCAGAAGAGCCTGCGCGACGGCCGCGCGATGGGCCTGCGCGCCTCGCAGGCACTGATTGACAGCTACTCCACGCTGGCGAGCGGCGTGCTCATCGGCATGTCGGACGCCTTGAAACAGGGCGGGACGGCGAAGCGATGACCCAGGCCAGCGGCGGCCGCACCGCCACCGACCCGAAAGGTACCTGATGGACGCCCTGATCCTCGCCCGCATGCAGTTCGCTGCCAACATCACCTTTCACATCCTGTTTCCCACCATCAGCATCGCGCTGGGCTGGCTGCTGCTGTTCATGCGCTGGCGCTGGCTGCGCACGCGCAGCGGCGACCCATCGCTGGCGCTGGGCTGGCTCGACGCCTACCGCTTCTGGACCAAGGTATTCGCTTTGACCTTCGCGCTTGGCGTGGTCAGCGGCATCACCATGAGCTTCCAGTTCGGCACCAACTGGCCGGGCTTCATGGAGCGCGTGGGCAACGTAGCCGGGCCGCTGCTGGGCTACGAGGTGCTGACCGCGTTCTTCCTGGAGGCGGGCTTTCTCGGCGTGATGCTGTTCGGCCATGGCAAGGTCGGCGAGCGCGTGCACCTGCTGTCGACTTTCATGGTGGCCTTCGGCACCACGCTGTCGGCCTTCTGGATCCTGGCGCTCAACTCGTGGATGCAGACGCCCGCCGGCCACGAGGTCGTGAATGGCGAGTTCCATGTCGTGAGCTGGATGGCGGTGGTGTTCAACCCGTCGTTCCCGTACCGCTTCGCGCACATGCTGCTGGCCTCGGCGCTGACCTGCGCATTTCTGCTGATCGGCCTGTCGGCCTGGCAGGTGCTGCGCGGCGTGGGGCGGCGCAGCGCGTCGCGCGTGATGCGGGTCGGGCTAACGCTGGCGGCGGTGGCGATTCCGGTGCAGATCGTGGTGGGCGACATGCACGGCCTCAACACGCTGAAGCACCAGCCCGCCAAGATCGCCGCGATGGAAGGCGTGTGGGAAACCGCGCGCGGCGTGCCGCTGCTGCTGTTCGCGATTCCCGATGCAGAGTCGCGCAGCAACCGCTTCGAGATCGCGGTGCCGAAGGGCGCGAGCCTGATCCTCACGCACGAGGCCGACGGCGAGATCCGCGGCCTGAACGACTTCGCAGGTGCTCATCCGCCGCCGCTGCCGATGTTCTTCGCCTTCCGCATCATGGTCGGCATGGGCATGCTGATGCTTGCCACGAGTTGGCTCGGCTGGTGGCTGTACCGCCGCGCGCGCTGGCAGCCGACGCTGCTGCCGCGCGCGCTGCTTTGGCTGTTCGCAGGCATGACCTTCTCTGGCTGGGTGGCCACGGTGGCGGGCTGGTACGTCACGGAGATCGGCCGCCAGCCCTACATCGTCTACGGCCTGGTGCGCACGGCCGACGTGGTGTCGAAGGTGCCGCCCGCGATGATCGGGCTCTCGCTGGCGCTCTACGCCCTGCTGTACCTTGTACTCATCGTGGCGTATGTCGCGGTGCTCAAGTACATGGCCGAGAAGCCCGACGAGGTCCTGGTGAGCGAGGCGGCCGAGCGGGCCGAGACACCGCTGGGCGCGATCACCCCGGTCACTGCGCTGGCGGGCGAGGGCGGGCGTGCATGAACACCATGAGCTTCGACGCCGTGCTGCCGGTGATCTTCATGGTGCTGATGGGCGCGTCGATGCTGGTCTACGTGGTCAGCGACGGCTACGACCTTGGCGTCGGCATGCTCATGCATCGCGCCACCGACGCGGAGAAGGACGTGATGGTCGCCTCCATCGGCCCGTTCTGGGATGCGAACGAGACCTGGCTGGTACTGGGCGTGGGCATCCTGCTGGTCGCCTTCCCGAAGGCGCACGGCCTGGTGCTGGGCGAGCTCTACCTGCCGGTGACCTTGATGCTCGTCGGCCTCACGTTGCGGGGCGTAGCCTTCGACTTCCGCGTGAAGGCGCGCGACACCCACAAGCGCACCTGGGACCGGCTCTTCTTCGCCGGCTCCACGCTAGCCTCGGTGGCACAGGGCTGGATGCTTGGGCGCTACATCAGCGGCTTCGGCACCGGCTGGAACTACCCCGTGTTCGCTGCCGCCATCGCCGTGGCGCTGCCGATGGCCTACGTGCTGATTGGTGCCGCCTGGCTCATCATGAAGACCGAGGGTGCGCTGCAGGAGCGCGCCGTGCAATGGGCACGCACCGCCTGGGCGCCGATGGTCGGCGGCATGCTGCTGATCTCGATGGCCACCCCCTGGATCAGCTCCGAGGTGCGCGAGCGCTGGTTCGCGCTGCCCGAGATCCTGGCGCTGGCCGCCATTCCGCTCATGACCGGCGCGGCGCTGCTCGCCGTGCGGGGCCTGTTGAACACGCGGATGGTGCGCGGACCGGTGTGCTGGCTGCCCTTCGTGCTGCTCGTCATGGTGTTCGTGCTCGGCTTCCTGGGGTTGGCCTACAGCATCTTTCCCTACGTGGTGATCGGCCAGCTCACGATCTGGCAGGCGGCGAGCAGCGCCCCTGCGCTCAAGGTGATCCTGGTGGGCGTGTGCGTCTCGGTGCCAGCCATCGTGGGCTACACCGTGTTCTCCTATCGGGTGTTCCGCGGCAAGACCGGCGAACTGCGCTATGCGTGAGCATCAATTCCAAGTCTCAAGCCCGGACGTTTCGTTGACAACCAGCTGATCCTGGCCAAACGTATTGCCATGACTCTCAATCGCTGGGCCTTCACTTCAATCTTGCAAAGACACTACGCGATGCTTTATCAACTCTACGAGACCCAACGTCTCTTGACGGAGCCGTTTGCCGACTTCGCCCAAGCCGCCTCCAAGCTCTTCGGCGCCCGCTCCGGCTTCAGCCAATTGCTGATGTCGCAGCGCATGGCCGCCGGTTGCGACCTGCTCTACCGCTTGGGCAAGGACTATGAGAAGCCGGACTTCGGCATCAAGACGGTCAAGGTCGATGGCGACGACGTCGTCGTCCAGGAGGTTGTCGATCTCGACAAGCCTTTTTGCGAACTACGCCGCTTCAAGCGCTTCACCGACGATCCGCATACGCTGTCGGTGCTGAAAGCGCAGCCGGTGGTGCTGATCGTGGCGCCGCTGTCGGGCCACTACGCCACCTTGCTGCGCGACACGGTGCGCACCATGCTGCAGGACCACAAGGTCTACATCACAGACTGGAAGAACGCACGCACCGTGCCGGTGTCGCAGGGTGAGTTCCACCTGGACGACTACGTCAATTACGTGCAGGAGTTCATCCGCCGCCTGCAGGCCGAGTACGGCCACTGCCACGTGGTCGGCGTGTGCCAGTCCACCGTGCCGGTGCTGGCCGCCATCTCGCTGATGGCCAGCCGCGGCGAGCAGCTACCCTTGTCGATGACCATGATGGGCGGCCCCATCGACGCGCGCAAGTCGCCCACGGCGGTCAACAATCTCGCCATCAGAAAGAGTTTCGAGTGGTTCGAAAACCACGTCATTCACCGCGTGCCGCGCGGTTTTCCGGGCGAAGGCCGGCACGTGTACCCCGGCTTCCTGCAG
This sequence comes from Variovorax sp., assembly GCA_035476655.1. Lineage (GTDB taxonomy): Bacteria > Pseudomonadota > Gammaproteobacteria > Burkholderiales > Burkholderiaceae_C > Variovorax. Next base: position 8,457 of record DATILH010000208.1, on the reverse strand, counting down.
CACACCGGCTTCGTGGCGATGAACCCCGACCGCCACGCGAAGAGCCACTACGACTACTTCAAGGACCTGATCAAGGGCGACGACGCCAGCGCCGAGGCGCACCGCAATTTCTACGACGAGTACAACGCCGTGCTCGACATGGATGCTGACTACTACCTTGACACCATCCGCACCGTGTTCCAGGACTTCGACCTGGTGCACGGCACCTGGGCTGTGAAGAGCCCAGAGGGCGAGATCGAACGCGTGCGCCCGCCGGACATTCGCGGCACCGCATTGCTGACTATCGAGGGCGAGCTCGACGACATCTCGGGCTCCGGCCAGACCGAAGCGGCGCACGGGTTGTGCACCGGCATCCCGGCGGCCAACCGCAAGCACTTTGAGGTAAAGGCTGCGGGCCACTACGGCATCTTCAGCGGACGCCGCTGGCGCGACCTGATCTATCCGAGGGTGCAGAAGTTTGTCGCGGCGCAGGAAATTGCTGCATAGCCTGATGCGGCTTGGTTGCTGAAGCCCGGCGAACCGTGCTGTGCCTGATCATCGCGTGCTCGGCCTGACAGACACCGCCGGTGACACGCATCACCGGGCAGCCACTGATGCGGCCTTCGCGACGCTGTGCAATAACGGCTTCATGTCTTCAAGGGAGCCTTCTCGGCGCTTCGATTTGCCTTCTCATTCCTCAAGACGCTGGCAGGGGCTGCCGCGCTGGTGCGGTGCGTTCGCGCTGGTGGCTGCGGCTTCCTTCGCCGGCCATCAACTGGCCATGCAGAACGGCCTGGCGCGGCTGCGCGACGCGGCCGACCACCGGCTCGACATGCTCGCGACCGGGCTCGATGCCGACCTGGCCCGTTTCGATTACCTGCCCGTGCTGCTGGAGATGACGCCCATCGTCCCGGCGCTTCTCGGCACGCCGTCGGATTCGAGGTTGCGCGACGCTGTCAACCGCTACCTCGACGGCGTCAACGCCGCCGCGGGCGCCGAGATGCTCTATGTGCTCGACGCCGGCGGCACCTCGCTGGCGGCCTCCGACTGGGACCGACCCGGCACCACCATCGGCCAGGACCTGTCGTTCCGGCCCTACGTGATCGATGCGCTCGGGCAGGGCAGGGGCCGCTTCTACGGCGTGGGCATCACCAGCCGCAAGCCCGGCTACTACCTCTCGTATGCCTTGCGCCGGGACCAGCCCACGCGCGGTGTAGTCACCGTCAAGGTCAACCTCGAGGAGGCCGAGCGCGCCTGGCGCAAGCTGCCGGGCGACGTGGCGCTGATCGACCAGCGAGGCGTCGTGATCCTTGCCACCCGCGAAGACCTGAAGTTCCGGCCGCTATTGCCGCTCGATGCCCTCCAGCGCGCCGAGGTGCAGCGCTCGCGCCCCTATGGCGAGGCCGGCCTGCAGCCGCTGCAATGGACGCAGAAGGAGGCGCTGGCACGCGACGTGCAGGTCATCGCACTCAATGGCGTGGACCAGCTCGCATCGACGCGCGCGCTGCGTGGTGCGCCATGGCAGCTGGTGGTGCTGGACGAACTGGCGCCGGTGCGCGTGGCTGCGCGCAACGCGGCCATCACCGCGAGCCTGGCCATGGGGGTGCTGCTGCTGATCACAGTCACGCTGTGGCAGCGCCGTCGCGCCGTGCGGCAGAAGCTAGCCAACCAGGCCGCGTTGCAGGCCGCGCACGACACCCTCGAGTCGACCGTGATCGCGCGCACCGCGCAGCTGCGCGCTGCGCAGGGCGAGCTGGTGCATGCCGGCAAGATGGCGGCGCTTGGGCAGATGTCGGCCGGCGTGGTGCACGAACTCAACCAACCCCTCACGGCCATGCGCACGCTCTCGGAAAGCGCCGCCATCCTGCTCGACAAGAACCGCTTCGACGACGTGCGCGGTAACCTGCAGCGAATCCGCGGCATGGTCGACCGCTTGTCGCGCCTGACCTCGCAACTCAAGACCTTCGCGCACAAGAGCGAGCTGCCACTCGCACCGGTAGCGATGGCACAGGCCGTGGCCGATGCGCTAGTCATTGTCGCCGAGGCATCGAAGAAAAACGAGATCGCCATCGAGGTCGACGTGCAGCCCGCGACGCTGTGCGTCATGGCCGAGGAGGCCGCGCTGGGCAGCGTGCTCGTCAACCTGATGCTCAATTCCATCGACGCCATGCAGGCATCGCCGCGTCGCGCCTTGCGCCTGGAAGCACGGCCGCAGGAGGGTCGCATGATCCTGCGCGTGAGCGACACCGGGCCTGGAATTGCGCCCGACATCCTGCCGCGCCTGTTCGAGCCCTTCGTCACCAGCAAGCCGGCGGGTGCCGGGCTGGGCCTGGGCCTCGCGATCTCGGCACAATTGGTGCGGGCCATGGACGGCGCGCTGCGCGCCGCCAACCTACCGGACGGCGGCGCCTGCTTCGTTGTCGATCTGCCGGCTGCCGTCCACAACGTTATTGTCCCCCCGCAGGAGTGATCAACAAGTGAGCGAAATCCCTGTCGTCCGGGTGCTGCTGGTCGAGGACGACGAAGACGTCCGACAGAGCACGACCCAGATGCTGACCCTGGCCGATTTCGTGGTCGAATCCTTCGCGAGCGCCGAACGCGCTCGCGCGCACATCAGCTTCGGCGTCCAGGCCGTCGTGGTTTGCGACGTGCGCTTGCCAGGCCTGAGCGGCACCGAGTGGCTGCGCGAACTTCACGACGTCGATGCTGAGCTGCCTGTGATCCTGATCACCGGGCACGGGCACATCGCGATGGCAGTGCAGGCCATGCGCGGGGGCGCCTACGACTTCATCGAGAAACCATTCAGCTCAGAGCGGCTGGTCGCCATCGTGCGCCATGCCATCGAGCGCCGCCAGCTTTCTCTGCAGGTGCGCGCGCTGCGCGACGCGCTGGAGAGTTGGAATGGCATCCAATCGGTGCTGATCGGCCGTTCGGCCCAGATGCAACTGGTACGTCGTACAGTGATGACGCTGGCCGAAACTTCGGCCGACGTGCTGATCTACGGCGAGACCGGCACTGGCAAGGAACTCATTGCCCGCTGCCTGCACGACCACAGCGAGCGCCGGAGGCAGCATTTCGTGCCGCTCAACTGCGGCGGCATGCCCGAGGCGCTGGCCGAGAGCGAGCTGTTCGGCCACGAGGCCGGGGCCTTCACCAGCGCCAACCGCATGCGCGTGGGCAAGTTCGAATACGCGCACGGCGGCACGCTCTTTCTCGACGAAATCGAGAGCATGCCGATGCCGGTGCAGATCAAGCTGCTGCGTGCACTGCAGGAGCGCAGCATCGAGCGCATCGGCTCCAACAAGGCCATTCCCTTCGACTGCCGCGTCGTGGCTGCGAGCAAGGACGACCTGAAGGAAATGAGCGACCGGCAGAAGTTCAGGGCTGACCTGTACTACCGCCTGGGCGTGGCTTTCATCGAGTTGCCGCCGCTGCGTGAGCGCCGTGAGGACATCCTGCTCCTATTTGAACATTTCACGCTGCTGGCCGCGAGCCGCTACGAGCGTGCGGCGCCGCTGCTCACCAACGCCCAGCTAGCCGACCTGATGTCGTACGCGTGGCCAGGTAACGTGCGCGAGCTGCGCAACGTGGCCGATCGCTTCGTGCTGGGCCTGCTGGGCGAGCGGCTCACACAAGCGCGAGGCACAGGCGAAGGCTCGCCTGGCCTGCCGCGCGCGTTGCCCCAGCAAGTCGAATCCTTCGAGCGTGCGGTGATTGTCGAGGCGCTGCGCAAGCACCAGGGCGACCAGCCTGCGACAGCCACTGCTCTGGGCATCGCACGACAAACATTGCACGACAAGCTGCGCAGGTTCGGCATCACGGCGGACGATTTCAAGTAAGTGTGTGGGACGTGAGAAGTCATGCGTTTCGGCGCAACCCGAAACGAGCGTGTCGTCCCCCAGGGGCGCCATGGGTACGCTGAACAGGATGGGGCGCTCAGTCATACTGGGTCTTTCGCAAGGAGATGCCATGCCGAGCAGAGTCGAGAACATGGTGCAAACGGAGACGGGACCACGTCATGTTATGCAAGGCACCTATTTGGGCGTTCGCATCGAGGTGGTTGCCGGCTACGACATTGAGACGGACGGATGGCTGTATCACATCTACGTGAGTAGAAGCAGCGGGCAAACGGACCGTCTGAGCGAAATTCCGACCAAGCACAGGGCGAAGAGCTTGGACAGTGCTTTCGATCAGGGGTTCGAACTGGCGGTGAAATACTTGACGCCTAGTGAAGACGCCCCGGCGAAAGAGGCGTAGGCATTCGAACTTGAACGTTCGTAGTCCCTCTCGACGTTCCGCGACCGGTCGGTGGCAACTGAGCCCCAATTTGGCGACCGAATGCAGCCGTCAAACGAGGGAAGCAAGACGCGCCGATCCGTGGCTCAGTAAACGCCCAGCGCCAGCCCCGCCGCGAGCGCGGCGCCGAGATCGCGGCATTGCGCGAGATCGTCGGTGCCGATCTGCTTGGGCCGTGCGATTGCCTCGGGCGTCTGCGCATGGGTGCAGACGATCAATGCAGGCGCGACGGAGCGCAGCCGCCAGCCGGTGGCGATGCGGTCGATCTGACGCGCGGCGTTCTGGCCGTCGCTACCGGCGCAGATCAGCGTGGCGTAAGGGCGGCCGTTGACGCGGTCGAGTGCGGCGTAGTAGCAGCGGTCGAAGAAGTCCTTCATCAGCCCGGCCATCGATGCGAGGTTCTCGGGCGTGGCGAACACGTAGCCGTCCGCATCCAGCACGTCGTCGGGCTGTGCCTCTTGTGCGCGCAGCAGGCGCACCTGCACGCCGGGTTCGCCCTGTGCGCCGTCGGCCGCGGCCTGCGCCATCTGCGCGGTGCCGCCGGTCATCGTGTGGTAGACCACGAGCAGCGTCTTGGGATTCATGCCGCCCAGCATAGCGGCACGCCCCTGGCGCGCGAGGGATTCAGTCGTCCTTGTCCCTGGACCGGCCCGTGAGGAAGTCGAGCGTGGCCTGCCAGGTCTGCGGCGAATTCAGGATGCCGAGATGGCCGGTGCGCAGGATGGGGTCGTAGGCGCCTTGCCCGGTCAGCACGAGCTCGCGCGCGCCGCGCAGGCCGGCGCTCTTCGAAAAGTCATTCGGCTTGCCGAAGGAATCGACGGCAGGCACCGGGGCAATGGCGCCGTCCTGGACCGGGAAGTAGACGAAGCTGGCGTCGCCGTTGCGGATGACCAGCGTGCGCGTCGGCCCGTCGTTCTCGCGGCCGCCGTGGCGGCCGTTGAGCAGGCGCAGGAAGGGCGTGTCGGGCGAGCCCAGTTCCTGGCACACATCGCTGGACGGCGTGAATCCGCCCGCCGCCGGAAGCTGAAAGTAGTTGGCGGGATCCGGGGAGCAATTGATGATCCCGTGGTTGGGGCCGTCGATGGCCACCAGGCGGCGCACGATGTGCTGCGCCTCGTCCTGCCGCATCCATTCGCGCGCCAGCGTCACGCCCAGGCTGTGGCCGACGATGTCCACGCGCCTGGCGCCGGTGAAGTCCATCACCGCGCGCACGAAACGGCGCAGGTCGGGCACGTTGGCCGCGTTCGTGTGGGCAATGCTCGAGCGGCGCGTCTGGTCCGCAGCAAGGTCGCACTGGTCGCCCTGGTAGCCCACGCCCCAGAGTTCGCTGGTGGAGTAGCCGTTGTCCGCGAGAAACTGCGCGAGCGCCTGCACGCGCCCGAAGGGGTTGCAGGCGGTGGGGAAGGGCGTGTCGTTGTTGCCGTGGACCAGGATCACCGGCGTTCGCGCCACCGGGCCGGCAGCACCGAAGCCGATGAGCGGCCTGGCGAGCGAGGTGTCTTCGATCGAAGGAAAACCGGGTGGCAGGGTGTTGCCGACGACGCCCGCCGCCTGCGCGGTGGCAGCAGTGGCGACAAAGCTTGCAAGGGCAGCAGCATGGCGAATCCACGTCTTCATCAGCGCTCTCCTTCGACTGAGCCGGCGATGATGCAGGCCAACGGCGGCGCTGGCAAGGCTGGCCGCGCGAGCTTGCATGCTTGAGCGTGTGTGCACTAACCGGCTTCGCATCAACAATCGGGCACACCGAAGTGGAGTACCGACGTGGAAGCACACCAGCTTGCAGATCGCTTTGACGACGAAGATTGGGCCGTTCTGATCTATCTCGGCTGGGACTGCCCTGGACGGCGCTACGAAGGCAGGGCCGAACTGCTCCAGGCCGGGACACTCAAGTGTCGAATCGCCTTGTATGGAGAGTTCGAAATGGCCGATGAGGCGGCAGCGTCCTTGCGAAGCAGGGCCCAGGCGTTCATCCAGGACTGGCGGCGGCGAGAGCACCAGTCGGACAGCGAGTTCAGCGAGCTCTAGCCTACCGTGGCTGGCGACCGTACGCTATGGACTGCACGACGCCCTGGCGCAGGTAAACGGTGGCCAACATCTCGCCCGGCCCGCGCTGATACAGCCACTCTTCGATTTGCAGGCACGGCACCAGTGTCGATGCGATAGGCGCTGGAACCAGGTTGTAGGTGCCGGGGTAGTACACCGGTGAGCAGTAGGTGTCCGCCAGCACCGGCTGACCGCACTTGTAGATGACGGACATGCGAGAGTCACCCTCCGCGACGATGCCTCCACCGCACCGAAGCGACTCGGCAGCTGCCAATCCAGGCAACCCGAGCAAGACCGTGACGCACGCGAGCTTCAGAAGCTTCATCGCGTTTCCTTCATTTCGCCTTGGTATTTTGCTCCCAGGCGCACCCGCTGCGTTGCAGCCGGCAGGTGAGGAAACGAGGGGCCTACAGTGCCCCTTGGCGGAGGCTGCTTACCCAAAGTCGAGCATGACGCTGTTCACGACTCTCAAAGCGATCCGTGAAGCGCCGGATCGCAGGCCGCTCGATGGCGGCGATCGTCATCCAGTCCGTTGTGCCGAAACGCGCTGACTCGCTGCTTCGCTCGACAAGCGCGGGGCGCAGTGCCAGGATCAGTTCAGCCGGAATGACTGGATCTGCATCCAGTATTCGCAGCGCGATCTTTGCCGCCTTGGGGCTGAGCGTTTGTACCTTGCGGAAGTGAAAGTCCGAATCCATCGCGCGACTTCCTTGTTGGGGTGAACAGGTAGGTCAATATACAGCTAGTTACTTCGAATTGTGAAGATTTCACATTTGACGCAACTGTTGGGCGTCTGATCTGACCGACATTCGACGGCGCAATCCAACGACCACACGCTCTGAGAAGCCAGCCGATTCAAGGAGCAGTTCGCAACTGGTCAAGGTCCAGCAGAAGATAGTTGGCCGATCGTCCTGCCTTCCGATCTCCGTCGTCGCTGACGATGATGATTCTTGCCACCCCGTCGATGACCGCCGGGCTCACGCCTTCCGCGCGCTCCAAGCTCTCCAGGTCCGGAACGGTGACCTGGCGCGCTGAGCCGCCTGGCTGACCATTCCAGCGCCAGAGGGCGAACTGGCCTTGCTCTTTCGAGACCGGCCCACTGACGACCAGGTATTCGCCGATGGAGGGGACGTAGGACAGCCCCCGAATTCCGTGGCCGCCCAGGTCCAGTTCATCGAGTTCAGCCGCCAGCACGGGTACCTCGTCTGCCTCGAAGATGCCAGACGGATTCTCGATGCTCGCAATGAGTGCGCGGCCGTCGCGCAACGGGCTGCGAAAGCCGATCAGCAGTCGTCGCTGGTCCGGGCTGCTTGCCAGGGCTTCGATATTGAGCCCGCCGCCGCCTTTGACATCCCGGATCATGGCTGCCGCAGCCAGTTCAGGATGCCTGTCCGTCAGGACTCGCTTCAATCCTTCGACGATTTTTGGCTGCGCAACCCGATCGCCCTCGACCCGGAACCGAACCAGTCGTTCACGGGATTTCTTTTCATCGCCTTCGCCGTCTCGAGAGTGCGATGTGATGGCGTAGACGAAGCCTGCCTGGTCAATAGCCAGACCTTCGAGATCATCCAGTTTCCAGAAGTCGCTGAAGATCTGGAACACCGAGGCAGTGAGCTCGGTATTGGCTACACCGCCATCAGCGCCGAACGTGATCAGACTGAAGGGATGGTGCTTTTCGTCCTCGACCACAAGAAAGCGCCCGTCCGGCAACTGCTGGATCGCGGACGGCTCGTAGATGCCGGGCAGGGGCTGGAAAGCGGGCGCCACGCAAGCATTGTCTACCCATGCGTCAGGCCGCGGCTACCGCTTTGCCACCCGCAGCATCGCGCACAGCCGGCGCCGCGGCGCGCGGCCGCAGCAGGAAGTGCGAGAGCGCCGGGATCAGCAGCACCGCGCCGACCATGTTCCAGATGAACATGAAGGCCAGCAGGATGCCCATGTCCGCCTGGAACTTGATGGGGGAGAGGGCCCAGGTGAGCACGCCCGCGGCCAGCGTCACGCCGACCAGCACCACCACCTTGCCGGTGAACTGCAGGGCCGTGCGGTAGGCCTCTCCCAGGGTGGCACCGGCGCGTTGCTGGGCCAGCTGCACGCTCAGCAGGTACAGCGCATAGTCCACGCCGATGCCCACGCCCAGCG
>DATILH010000207.1:0-35352 GCA_035476655.1 Variovorax sp. | reverse complement strand
TTTTGGGGTCTCTTCTCACCCGCGACGCTCGGCAGCTTCTTCAACAGCGCGCTGGCCAGCATCACCCACAACTTCGGCTGGTTCTATCTCTGGCTGGTGCTCGGCCTGGTGGTGCTGGCCTTCTACCTGGCCATCAGCCGCTTCGGCGACCTGAAGCTGGGCGACGTTGACGACGAGCCCGAGTTCTCGCTGCATGCGTGGTTCGCCATGTTGTTCGCTGCCGGCATGGGCATCGGCCTGGTGTTCTTCGGCGTGGCCGAACCGGTGTCGCACTACGGCAATCCGCCTGCCGGCATCGCGCCCAACACCCCCGAGGCGGCGCATGCCGCGATGCGCTACGTGTTCTTCCACTGGGGCCTGCACCCCTGGGCCATCTACGGCGTGGTGGGGCTGGCCATCGCCTTCTTCACCTTTCGCCGCAAGGCATCGCCGCTGGTCAGCTCGGTGACCGAGGCGCTGCCCTGGAAGCTGGTGCAAAAGCTCTCGCCGGCCTTCAACGTGCTGGCCTCGTGGCCACCGCCTTCGGGGTGGCCGCTTCGCTGGGCGTGGGCGCCACGCAGATCAACGGCGGCCTGCATGCTGCCTTCGGCCTGGCCGTGACGCCGGTCAACCAGGCCGTGATCATCGTCGTCACCACCATCCTCTTCCTGACCTCGGCGGTGACGGGGGTGGAGCGCGGCGTCAAGTACCTGTCGATCGGCAACCTGGTGCTGGCCGGCCTCTTGGCACTGTTCGTGCTGCTGGTGGGCCCGACCATCGCCATCATCGACACCCTGACCAGTACCCTGGGCGCCTACCTGTCGGAGCTGGTGCGCATGAGCCTTCGCATGACGCCCTTCCGCGATAGCACCTGGGTGGGCGACTGGACCATCTTCTACTGGGCCTGGTGGCTGGCCTGGTCGCCCTTCGTCGGCCTGTTCATCGCCCGTGTCTCCAAGGGCCGCACCATTCGCGAATTCATCATGGGCGTGGTGCTGGCACCCACCCTGGTGGGCTTCGTCTGGTTCGCGATCTTCGGCGGCACCGCGCTCAACCTGGAGATCTTCCACAACGTGCCGCTGGGCGCCGCGTTGAAGGACAACGTGGCCACCACCATGTTCGTGATGTTCAACGCCTTGCCGGCCAGCGGGCCGCTGTCGATCGTCGCCACCTTGCTGGTGTTCATCTTCTTCGTCACCTCGGGGGACTCGGCCACCCTGGTGCTGGGCACCATGAGCACCGGCGGCGACCCGAATCCGCCCGCCAAGGTCAAGATCATCTGGGGCGTGCTGGTGGCCGGCATTGCGCTGAGCCTGCTGCTGGTGGGGGGCATCACGGCGGTACAGGCGGCAAGCATCGTATTTGCGCTGCCCTTCTCGGTGGTGCTGCTTTTGATGGCGATCTCGCTGGTGATCGCGGTGCGCGAAGACTGGCATGCCGAGGACGCGCGCGAGCGCCATCTGCACAAGGCGCTGCGCGAGTGGGTGCGCCAGCAGGACGCCGCGGCCGGCGTCGACACGGCCCGGACCGCCGCGCAGCCGGCCGCGCAGGTGCCGCCAAAGACGCCGATGTAGTGGCCGGCGCCCCGCGCGCGGCGACAATGCGCGCCATCATGAAATTTCGCAAGTTCTGGGTGCCGCTGGCCGGCCTTCTCTTGATCGCCGGTGCCTGGCGCGCCTATGGCTGGCCCGGCGTCGCGCTGGTCAGTGGTGGGCTGGTCATGTTTTTGCTGCTGCACCTCAACCGCACCATGCAGGTCTTGCGGCGTGCTGCCGACCGGCCGATCGGCAGCGTGGCCAGCGCCGTCATGCTCAATGCCAAGCTGAGCAAGGGCCGCACCTTGCTGCACGTGATCGCGCTGACCCGCGCCCTGGGCGAGCTGCGCTCGCCCAAGGACGAGCAGCCCGAGCACTACCGCTGGACCGACGCCGGCGGCTCCTTCGTGGACGCGGAATTCAAGGACGGCAAGCTGCTCAGCTGGGCGCTGACGCGGCCGGAGCCGGGCGAGGCCGAACCGGCCTCGCAAGAGCCCTAGAAGGGCGCCTCTTCCTCTTGCGCGGCGGCCGGCGCGGTGGCGATCGAGGTCGCCTTCTCGTCATCCACCGCCGCCGTCATTTCCTGCTCGCCGCCCAGCGCATCCAGCAGCGCCGGCACCAGCCCGCCCAGCTCGCCGGTGGCGATCGCCACGTCGGCGTCGAAGTCGTCTTCCTTCTTGCCGGCGCCAGGCGCGGCCTCGTCCGTGCCTTCCAGGAACACGATCTTGCGCAGCTGCATGCCTTCGGTCAGCTCGAAGGAGACGCGGTCGTCCCAGGTCATGGCCAGGCGGGTCGGGCGCTTGCCGGCCTCGATGTGCGCGCGCACCTCGTCGATATCCAGCGCATGCTTGGCGTAGCGCACCACCGACTTCGATTCGTCGGTGGCCTTCAGCTCGCACTCGCGGTCGATCGTGAACTCGGCCGGCGGTTCCTGGCTGTGCAGCCAGCCGGCCATGGCGGCGGCCGGCTCGATCTTCGTGTTGATCAGCGAGACGCCGAAGCCGCTCAAGGCCTGCACCAGGCTGCTGACGATCTCGTCGGCACGCGCCGCGTTGGAGGCATTCACCGCCAGGCGGCGGTGGGCGCGGTCGATCCAGACTGTCACGCGGGCGTGACGGGTGAAGGCCAGGGGCAGCAGCTCGTGCGTGACCTCTTCCTTCAGTTCCTTCTGCTCCTTCTTGCCGGGCTTGCGGCCGGTGGTGGCCTCGATCTGTGCCACCTTGTCGGCGACCTTGCGCTTGACCACCGAGGCCGGCAGGGTCTTGACCTCGACCATGAATTCCAGCAGCCACTGGCCGTCGACGGATTCGACCAGCGGGCCATGCTCCTCGCCGCGCGGCGGCGCCCAGCCGACGGCTTTCTCCTGGCTCGGCGTGCAGGGCACGAAGCGCAGCGATTGCAGCGCGGCCTCGGCCTCTTCCAGGGCCTGCGACCAGGCCGGTTCGATGCGATAGACGATGACGTTCTTGAAGACGGACACAAATTCCCTTTAACTTGGCGGCGACGGACAAAAAACGAAAGCCCGCCATTGTCACAGCCCCGGCCCGCCCGGGCGCATCGGCGCGCCGCCTTAAAATCTCCGCCTTTTCCGACCCTTCCCAAGGACAACACATGAGCGCGCTTCCCTCGATGGCCGACCGCGACGGCAAGATCTGGATGGACGGTGAACTCGTGGAATGGCGCGACGCCAAGATCCACGTGCTGAGCCACACGCTGCACTACGGCTGCGGCGCCTTCGAAGGCGTGCGCGCCTACAACACCGCCAATGGCACAGCGATCTTCCGCCTGGAAGAGCACACCGAGCGCCTGTTCAACAGCGCCAAGATCCTGCGCATGAAGCTGCCCTTCACCAAGGAACAGCTGAACGAAGCGCAAAAGGAAGTGGTGCGCGCCAACAAGCTCGAGAGCTGCTATTTGCGCCCGCTGGTGTGGATCGGCTCCGAGAAGCTGGGCGTCAGCCCCAAGGGCAACACCATCCACGCCATGGTGGCGGCCTGGGCCTGGGGCGCCTACCTGGGCGAAGAGGGCATGAAGCGCGGCATCCGCGTCAAGACCTCCAGCTACACCCGCCACCACGTCAACATCACCATGACGCAGGCCAAGGCGGTGAGCAACTACAGCAACTCGATCCTGGCCAACATGGAAGCGCTGGACGACGGCTACGACGAGGCCCTGCTGCTCGACGCAAGCGGCTTCGTCTCCGAAGGCGCGGGCGAGAACATCTTCGTGATCAAGGGCGGCGTGGTCTACACGCCCGACCTGTCGGCCGGCGCGCTCAACGGCATCACCCGCAACACGGTGCTGCACATCTGCAAGGACCTGGGTCTTGAGCTGGTGCAAAAGCGCATCACGCGCGACGAGGTCTACATCGCCGACGAAGCCTTCTTCACCGGCACGGCGGCCGAAGTGACGCCCATTCGCGAGCTCGACCGCGTCGAGATCGGCATCGGCTCGCGCGGCCCCATCACCGAGAAGATCCAGAGCGCCTTCTTCGACATCGTGAACGGCCGCAACCCCAAGTACGCCCACTGGCTCTCGAAGGTCTGAGAAAAAAGAACATGAACGCAAAAGCTGTGGTCGAACTCGCGGCCAAGGACCTCAACCACCAGGGCGGCGTGTTCTGCCCCAACCCCAAGGCCGACATGCCGCTATGGAGCGCGCACCCCAAGGTCTACCTGGACGTGGCGCGCACCGGCGAGGCCAAGTGCCCTTACTGCGGCACGGTCTACCGCCTCAAAGCGGGCGAGACGGTGTCGGGCCACCACTAGGGCTGGCCAGCAGGCCCGCCAGGCGCGGCGGCAGCACGCCGCGCCACGGACTCTCGCTTTCCTGGACCAGGCGCAGGCACAGGAAGGCGATCCACAAGAGGCTCAGGCCGATCTGCGCGTCGCGCATGGCCGAATTCAGGCTGGCGGCGACCAACAGGGTCAGCATGCCGACGAAGCCGATACGGCCCGTCAGGTCGGCTCGCTTCCAGCACACCCATACGCCCGCCACCACGATCACCAGCAGCGTCAGCAAGCCCGGGATGCCGGCCTGCGAGCCCATCCACAGGTAGTCGTTGTGCGGCATGTTCTTGTAGTCGAGCAGCTTCGGGGCGCGCCGCTTCCATTCGCTGGTCCAGGCGCCGATGCCCAGGCCCTTGACGGGCGCGTCCAGCATCATGTTGGTGGTCTCGCGGTACATGATGTAGCGCGAGATCCAACTGGCTTCCGAAACTGCGCCGGCCTGCGCCTGCTCGAGTTCCTGCACGCCGAGCTCGAACTTGTCCTTGATCGAGCTGGGCAACTGCCACGCGCCGACGCCGGCCAGCACCGCGGCCACACCCAGCGCCACCAGGAGGCCGCGCAAATGGCTGCGGTACTGGTGAAAGCAGGCGGCGAACACACACACCAGCATGGTCAGCAGGGAAGTGCGCGATGGCAGCGCCAGGCTGACCACGATGGCCATCAGCGCCGTCGCCGCGAAGGCCGGCCCGGCCCAATGCCAGCGCTGCGCGTCGCCCAGATGCGCCAGGCCCAGCACCGCGGCGGCGGCGCCGATCATGGCGAAGAGCAGCGCGTCGTTGATCGACTTGTTGCCCTGCACGCTGGTCACGGCGCGCCAGATCTGCAGGTCCGGGAGGCCGACCGTGTGGTGCAGCGCGATCAGCAGCAGCCCCAGCACCGAGGCCAGCAGGAAGGCGCGCAGCGCCCAAACGCACTCCTCGCGCGACAGGGCCAGGGCCATCAGCATGGTCAGGGCGATGCGCAGGCCATGAAAGAGATCGGTACCGGTTTCCTTGTAGTGCGGCGAGATGGCCAGCACGACCAGCGTCCAGGCCACATAGGCCACGATCGGCCACCACAGTGGATGGGCCCGTACCCGCGCAGCGCGCTCGCGCCAGCCGCCGCCAACTGCCATGGCCAGCATCAGGAACAGAAAGGCCGCGTAGTTCATGCCCACCGGCATGTAGACCACGAAGCCCCAGAAGGCCGCCGCATGGCGGGCGAGTCGAATTCGGAACATGGGGCGCGATTCTAGGGAAGCGGGCTGAACACTAGGGCGCGCGCGGTGCCAGGCGCCGCGTTTCGCCGATGGCCATCAGCGAGAACTGGTCCTCGGCGATGCCCTGCGACTCGCGCGCCTTGTGCAGGTCCTTGGGCGGCTGGTCCAGCGGCTCGTCGGTGAGCTGGAAGGTGCCCCAGTGCATGCCCACGCTGCGCTTGGCGCCCAGATCGCGGTGGATGCGCACCGCCTCCTCCGGGTTCACATGCTGGTCGCTCATGAACCAACGCGGCTCGTAGGCGCCAACGGGCAGCAGCGCCAGGTCGAACCCACCGCCTTGGGCTGCGCCCTGGCGCGGAGCGAAGCGCTGGCGGATGTCGGCGAAATCGCGGCTGTAGCCGGTGTCGCCGGCAAAGAACCAGTGCAAGCCGGGCCCGAATACCGCCCAGCCGCCCCAAAGGGTCTCGGTGCGGTCCCAGTAGCTGCGGCCCGACCAGTGCCGCACCGGCGTGAGCTGGAATTCGACGCCCTTCAGGCGATGCTGCTCCCACCAATCCAGTTCCACCACGTTCTCGACGCCCTCCGACTTCATCCAGGCCGCGATGCCCAGCGGCACCAGGAACAGCGGCGATCCACCCGGCTGCTTCGCCAGTGCCTGCACGCTACCCAGGTCCAGGTGGTCGTAGTGGTTGTGCGAGATCAGGACCACGTCGATGCGCGGCAGTTGCGACAAGGCCAGGCCCGGCGGCTGGCGGCGCTTCGGGCCGAGGAAGGACAGGGGTGAGGCCCGCTCGGAAAAGATCGGGTCGGTGAGCACGTTCAGCCCATCGGCCTGCACCAGCATGGTCGCGTGGCCGATCCAGGTCAACGCCGGCTGCATGGCCGCGCCGGCCGTGGCGTTGCGCGCCAGGAAGTTCAGATCCGGCGTGACCGTCGGGGTGGGCTGCGGCGGCACGGCGGGCTCGGGAGCCGTTCTGCGTTCCCATTGCCACTTCAGGAACTGCGAAAAGGGCTTGCCACCGGAGGCGCCGTAGTTGTTGCGAAAGCCCTCGGGCGTGTGATGCGGCTTGGTGCCGCTACCGGCAGCGGGCTGCCCGGTGGCCTGGCAGCCCGCCAGCAGCAGGCCAACGACAGCCAGGCTCAGACTTCGGATGGTGCTCGACACGCGCGCTCCCGAGTGGCAGGAGCGGCGAGCATAGCCAAGACGCGGGGCGCGTCAGCGCGGCAGCGTGATCACGAAGCTGGCCCCGCCCCCCGCCCGGGCTTCGCAGCGCACCGAGCCGCCATGGCGCTCGGCGATCGACTTCACCAGCGCCAGCCCCAGGCCGACGCCGCCTTCGCGCTCGCTGGCGCCGGGCAGGCGGTAGAAGGGCTCGAAGATGCGCTCGCGCAGGGCGGGCGGCACGCCGGGCCCGCGGTCGTTGACCACCAGCCGGGCCTGCGGACCCGCGGCCTCCAGGTGCAGGCTGACCTCGCCGGCGCCATAGCGGCGCGCGTTTTCCAGCAAGTTGCGGATCGCACGGCGCAGCAGGCGCGGCACGCCGCGCACGGTGAGGGCGCCGCTGTCGGTGCCCTCGGGCACCGACAGCTCGGCATCGGTGCGCGCGCATTCCTCGGCGGCCAGGCCCATCAGCTCGACGCTTTCCACCGTGCCCATGTCGGCCTCGCGCGCGTCCAGGCGGCTGGCCAAGAGGATCTCGTCGATCAGCTGGTCCAGCTCGGCGATGTTGCGCGAGATCTCGGTGCGGGTCACGGTGCTGGGATGCTCGCCCATCAACTCCAGCGCCATGCGGATGCGGGTGAGCGGCGAACGCAGCTCGTGCGAGGCATTGGCCAGCAGCGACTTGTGCGAGCGCACCAGGGTCTCGACGCGCGCAGCCGCCTCGTTGAAGCGGGTGGCCAGGTCGGCCACCTCGTCCTGCCCGTCCTGCGGCACGCGGGCCGACAGGTCTCCCTCGCCCCAGCGCTGCACGCCGCTCTGCAGCCCCTCCAGCCGCTTGGTCAGGCGCCGCACGATCGGATAGACGCCCAGCGCCACCGCGATGCCCACCAGCATGATCAGCCAGGCCGGGCCGTAGGGGGTGCGCCACCAGGGCGGCGGCGGGCGCTTGCCGTCGGGGCCGGGCGTGTCTTCGCGCCGCGCCATCTGCAGGCTCATCTTGCGGCCGTCGTCCAGCGCCACGTCGAATTCGATGCCGCGGCCGGGCACGCGCATCGCGCTGCCGCTGCCGATCACGTGGTCCTGCTGGTCCAGCACGACCACGCTGCGCGGCACGTTGGCCACGCGATCGCGTTCGTTCTCCACCGCGATGCGCATCAGCCAGCTGGCCAGGAGGGTGAGCGCGACCACACCCCCGGCCACGGCGAGCCAGATACGCACGTAGAGATGGCGCGAATAGGGGTTGAACATGGAGTCAGTCCTGCTGTTTGGCGAAGACGTAGCCGACGCCTCGCACCGTCAGGATGCGCTTGGGGTTCTTCACGTCGGCCTCGATGGCGGCGCGGATGCGGCCGATGTGCACGTCGATGGAGCGGTCGAAGGCCTCCAGCTCGCGTCCGCGCACCGCTTCCATGATCTGGTCGCGCGTCAGCACCCGGCCGGCGCGTTCGGCCATGGCCACCAGCAGGTCGAACTGGTAGGAGGTGAGGTCCGCCTCGTTGCCGTTCACGGTGACGCTGCGTGCATTGCGATCGATCTCCAGCGAGCCGAAGCGCATCACCGCGGCGGCCGGCGACTCGTTGGCGGCGCCGCGGTCGCCGCGCCGGCGCAGCACCGCGCGGATGCGCGCCAGCAGTTCGCGCGGCTCGAAGGGCTTGGGCAGGTAGTCGTCGGCGCCGATCTCCAGGCCGATGATGCGGTCCATCGGGTCGCCCTTGGCCGTGAGCATCAGCACCGGCACCTTGGCCAGCGGCCCGGGCAGGGCGCGGATGCGGCGGCACACCTCCAGGCCATCGGTGTCGGGCAGCATCAGGTCGAGGATGACCAGGTCGGGCGACTTGTCCTGCAGGGCCGCCAGGCCGCTGGCGCCGTCGCCGGCATGGCTGACGGCCATGCCCGATTGCGTCAGGTATTCGCCGACCATGTGCGCCAGGCGCAGGTCGTCCTCGATCATCAGGAGCGCAGGGGTACTCATCCGGGCATCCTCGCCTTGCCCCGGCAAGCGGGGTTGAAGGCTTCGTAAAGTTGGGTAAAGGCTGCGTCGCGCTGTCAGGCGTGCAGGCGCAGTTGCAGGGCCAGCCGGTCCGACAGCGGCAGTGCCAGGCTGGCCGCGCCGCCGCGGGCCAGCGCCTCGAACAGGGGCAGGGCGTCGGCCATGGCATTGCCGGCCAGCGCACGCGCGGCTTCGGACTGCAGTGCCACCGGCTGGGTCGGTCCGCTCGCCAGCGTCCAGTCGAAGGCGACCAGCGTGCGCTCGCTGCGCGCCGGGGCGATCACCAGCGCGGTCGCCAGCATGCCCTCGCTGCGCACCACGGTGCCCAGCGGCCCGACCCCCTGCACGTCGAAGCCGGCCAGCAGCACCGCGCACTGGTCGGTCGCGCATTGGGCGGCGGCTTCCAGCAGGCCGGCGGCAAAGCTGGACTCGAAGGCGCTGACGGAGTTGCTCGAGGCCATGCAGCCGGTGCCGATGGTCCAGTAGCCCACGGCCGCGTTGTGCACCGAGTTGTGGAACTTGGTGGGCGAGAGCATCGTGGGCTCGTTCACCAAGGTTGCGCACATGTAGTCGTTGATGGCCAGGTCGCCGTGGGCCGAGGCGAACACGCAAGGCAGGTCGACCGCCTGGCGCCCCGAGGCGGCGACGGCGGCGCCGGCCACTTCGAGCGCGATGGCCACCGAGTCGGGCGCGCGCCGGCGCTCGGCCGGTGCCAGCACCTGGGGCGCCGGGCGCCTGGCCGGCGGCTCGGCCGGGGCGCCTTCGCCGCGGAAGGCGGCGCGTGCCACCTCCCAGCCCGGCAGGCTGGGCGCCCAGAAGGCGGGGCCTTCGATGTAGAGCGTCGGAGTTTTCGTCATCGTCGTCATTGCGCGTCCCCCTTGCCGAACACCAACGCGCAGTTGTTGCCGCCGAAGCCGAAGGAATTGCTCAGCACGTGACGTACCTTGCCGCGGCTGCCCTGCAGCCTGATCTGCGGGCCGCAGTCGGCGTCCAGCGTGCTGCTGTTGATGGTGCCCGGCATCCAGCCGGACTCCAGCGCCAGCAGGCTGATCACCGCCTCGACGATGCCGGCCGCGCCCAGGGTGTGGCCGGTGAAGCCCTTGGTCGAGCTGGCATGGGTGCTGGCCGGAAAGCGCCGCGCCACCAGGGCCGCCTCGACCTCGTCGTTCTTGCTGCTCGCGGTGCCGTGCAGGTTGATGTAGTCGATGGCATCGGCCGCGAGGCCGGCGCGGGCCAGGGCGTCGTCGAGCGCGCGCTCGGCGCCCAGGCCCTCGGGATGGGGTGTGGACATGTGGTGGGCGTCGCTGGCTTCGCCATAGCCCAGCAACTGCAGGGCGTTGGCACCACCGCTGGACCGTTCGAGCAGTGCGAAGCCCGCCGCCTCGCCCAGGCTGATGCCCTTGCGTTGCGCGTCGAAGGGCCGGCAGGGCTCGGGCGACACCAGTTCGAGCGAGTTGAAGCCGAACAGCACGCTGCCGCACAGGGTGTCGACCCCGCCCACGACGGCGGCGTCCGCCAGGCCCAGGCGGATCAGCCGCTCTGCACTGGCAAAGGCCTTGGCGCTGGAGGAGCAGGCGGTAGAGATGGTCTCGCAAGGGCCTTCCAGGCCCAGTGCCTGCTGCACGAACAGCGAAAGCGAATGGGGGGTGTGCACCAGCGGCCGGCGCTGCGCCGGCGGGAAGCGCCCTTCGCCGTCGACCTGGGTGTAGGCCGCCTCGGTTTCGCCAATGGCCGAGGTCGAGGTGCCCAGGATCAGCGCCACGCGCGCGGCGCCGTGGCGCGCCACCGCGGCCGACACCGCCTGCAGGAAGCCATCGGCCTGAAGGCCCATCCAGGCCAGGCGGTTGTTGCGGCAGTCCCAGTCGGCCAACGACGACGGGAGCGGGAGCGCCTCCACACTTTCCACCCGGCCGATCCAGGTGGGAAGCGGCGTGGGGCCGAAGTCATTGGCGCGCAGGCCGCTGCGGCCCGCTTCCAGGGCGTCGCTCAGCGCCTTCTTGCCGGCGCCGACGGCCGTGGTCGCCGTGTAGGCGCTGATCGAGAGGGGAGGGATCGGAGTTGGCACGGGCAGCGTTCGTGGGAGAGGCAAAACCCTGTTTGTAACAGCTACCGTGCAGGCGCCCCTTCGGGCAGTGCCGGATTCGCCCGCGTGCTGCGCAGCGCCAGTGCCACCAGCACCAGCACCGGAAGGCCCAGTACCGCGGTCGCGTTGAAGAAGGTGGCGTAGCCGAAGTGGTCGACGAACAGGCCCGAATAGCCGGCGATGAACTTGGGCAGGAGCAGCATCATCGAGCTGAAGAGCGCGTACTGCGTGGCCGAGTAGTTGACGTTGGTCAGGCTCGACAAATAGCCGATGAAGGCGGCCGAGGCGATGCCGCCGGCCAGGTTGTCGGCCGACACCACCGCGATCAGCGCCGGCAGGCTGTGCCCGTGGCCGGCCAGCCAGGCAAAGAGCAGGTTGCTGGCTGCACTCAGCACCGCGCCCACCATGAGGATGCGCGCCACGCCAAAGCGCGCCGACAGCACGCCGCCGACGAAGGCGCCCACCAGGGTCATGACGACGCCGAAGATCTTGCTGACCGAGGCCACCTCGTCCTTGGTGTAGCCCATGTCCACGTAGAAGGGGTTGGCCATGATGCCCATCACCACGTCGCTGATGCGGTAGACCGCGATCAGCGCCAGGATCAGCGCGGCCTGCCAGCGGTAGCGCCGGATGAAGTCGGCGAAGGGTTCGACCAGCACGCCCTGCAGCCATTCGCCCGCGTTGCGCGGCGCCGGCAGTTCGCGCCGCTGCGGCTCGGGCGACAGCAGCACGGTGAGCACGCCCACCGCCATCGAGGCCGCCATCACCAGGTAGGCGGCCTGCCAGGCGCCGTTCTGGTAGCCGCCGGCCCCGGTCTCGGCGCGCGCGGCGATCCACAGTACGCCCGCGCCGGCCCAGATCATGGCAATGCGGTAGCCGGTTTGATAGGCCGCCGCCAGTGCGGCCTGCTTGTCGGTGGCGGCGGACTCGATGCGGTAGGCGTCCAGCGCAATGTCCTGCGTCGCCGAGCCGAAGGCCACCAGCAGCGCGCACCACACCAGCGGCGTGAGGCGTGCGCTCGGGTCGTTGAAGGCCATGCCGACCAGGCCGACGATCACCAGCGCTTGCGCCAGCAGCAGCCAGCCGCGGCGCCGGCCCAGCAGCGAGGTCAGGGGCGGCAGCGGCAGCCGGTCCACCAGCGGCGCCCAGACCCACTTGAAGGCGTAGGCCAGGCCGACCCAGCTCAGGTAGCCGATGGCGGCGCGGTCGATGCCGGCCTCTCGCAGCCTGAAGCTCAGCGTGCCCAGCACCAGCAAGAGCGGCAGGCCGGCCGAGAAGCCGAGCGCCAGCATGCGAAGGGTGGCCGGCTCGAGATACACGGCAAGCGCTTCGCGCCAGGAGCGCTCGGCGGCAGAAGGCGTAGGGGATGGCTCGGTGCCGTGTGTAGGAAGGGGCATGCAGACAGTGGGTTGGCGTATCTTTATTATTCCCGCATGTGCTTCCAATGCGATTTCCCAGGGCGTTTGCCTTCGCGCGCGCGACGCGCCTTCCTGCTGGCTGCGGGCAGTGCAGCGGCCGCGCCGGCGCTGGCGCAGGTCAGCGTGGGCGAGGCGTCGATGGCGCGTTCCATCGTGCCGGCCGAACAGCTCGAGCAGGCTGGCTCCGAGCAGTACGCGCAACTGCTGGCGCAGGCCAAGGCCAAGGGAGCGCTGGCCGGCGAGGGCAATGCGCAGTTGCGCCGGCTGCGCGCCATTGCCGCCCGCATCATTCCCTTTGCCTCGCAATGGAATGTGCGCGCCGCGAACTGGAAGTGGGAAGTCAACCTGATCGGCAGCAAGCAGATCAACGCCTTCTGCATGCCGGGCGGCAAGATCGCCTTCTACACCGGCATCCTCGACAAGCTGCAGCTCACCGATGACGAGGTGGCGATGATCATGGGTCACGAGATGGCCCATGCCTTGCGCGAACATGCGCGGGAACAACTGGCCAAGCGCACCGGCACCGGCCTGGCGCTGTCGATCGGCGCGCAGTTGCTGGGGCTGGGACAGGTGGGCGACCTGGCGGCGCGCGGCGCCACGCAGCTGCTGTCGCTGCAGTTCAGTCGCACCGACGAGTCCGAGGCCGACCTTGTCGGCCTGGAATTGGCAGCGCGCGCCGGCTACGACCCGCGCGCCTCCGTCACGCTGTGGCAGAAGATGGGCAAGGCCTCCGGCTCGGGCGAGAGCGGGAGCCTGAGCTTCCTGTCCACCCACCCCAGCGGGCCGGACCGCATCCGCACCCTCGAAGCCAACATCCCCAAGGTCGAGGGGCTGTACCGGGCGGCCAAGCGCTAGTCGAAGGCGATGCCCAGCGGCCCGCGCTGGCGCTCGATCTCCACGGCCGCGTCCAGGCACCGAGCTTCATTGAAGCGGGCCGCCACCAGTTGCACGCCGGTGGGCATGCCCTGCACCAGGCCCATCGGTACGGTCAGCCCAGGCAGCGCCAGGATGGCGGTGGCCAGCAGCATGCTTTGCGCGTCCACCAATTGGCGCATGACTTGGGCCCCCTTCAGGTCTTCATCAACGGGGAAGGGCACTTGCCAGGACACCGGGCACAGCAGCAGCGGGTGGCGCTGCAGGAACACCGCCCATTCGCGCTGCAGCGCGACGCGCAGGCCCTGCAGGCGCAGGTAGGCCTCCATGTCGAGGCGCGGCGCCAGTTCGCACATGGCCCGGTGCGCCAGCCCGATGGCCGGATCGCCGCTGCCATGAACGGCCTCGTCCATCGTCACCTGCACCTCGTGCGTGGTGAGGCGCAGCCAGGCATCGGCGGCTTCGCGCAGCCGGGGCGGCGCAGCCTCCTCCACCTGGTAGCCGGCTTGCGCCAGCATGCGCGCTGCCTGCTTGAGGGCCCCGGTCACCGCCGGATCGGCGCGGTAGCCTGGCGCTTCCAGGCACAGGGCCACCCGGCAAGGCGCGGCGCCGGCGCCCAGTGCGGGCGCGGCCACCCATTGGGGATCACGCACATCGCCCGCCGACATGGCGGCCAGGGCCAGGCGCAGGTCGGCCACGCTGCGGGCCAGCGGCCCTTGCACGGAGTTGAGGAAGAAGCTGGTCGGCCGCTCGGCCCGCGCCGAGGGATTGAAGGCCGGCACGCGGCCGACCGTCGGCCGCAGGCCGTAGACGCCGCAGGCATAGGCCGGGTAGCGGATCGAGCCGCCGACGTCGTTGCCATGCGCGATCGGGCCCATGCCGGCGGCCACCGCCACTGCCGCGCCGCCGCTGGAACCGCCCGGGGTGAGGCTGGCGTCGTGCGGGTTGAGCGTGCGGCCGTGCAGCGCGTTGTCGGTGAACCAGCGCATGGAAAAGGCCGGCGTGTTGGTGCGGCCGATGGGAATGGCGCCGGCCTGGCGCAGGTTGGCCACCACCGCGCTGTCGGCGTCGGCCACATGGTCGCGACAGGCGGGCACGCCGTTGGTGGTGGCAAAGCCGCGCTGGTCGGCGTTGACCTTGATCGTCACCGGCACGCCGTGCAGCGGGCCGACCGCCTCGCCGCGCGCCAGCCGTGCATCGGCCTCCCGTGCCTCGCGCAGTGCGCCGGCCGCGTCCGCATCGACCACCGCGTTCAGGCGCGGGTTGACCTGCGCGATGCGGTCGAGGCAGCTCGCCACGCTTTGCTCGCAGGAGATCTCGCGCCGCGCGATGCGTTGCGCCAGTTTCGACGCGTCCAGTTGCCACGGTTCCATCGCTGTCACTGGCGCTGGATGCCGATGGTCTTGAACAGCTTGCCGTACACGCCGGCTTCGACGCCGTAGAACTTCGCCGCCTCGTCCAGCGTCATCGGCTTGCCGATGATCATGCTCTGGGCCTCCAGCGTGCCGCGCACGGCCGGGTCGGCCATCACCACCTGCAGCGCCTGCGTGAGGCGCAGGGCGATGGGCGCCGGCGTGCCCTTCTTGACCAGGTAGCCGCCCCAGATGATGAAGTCGAAGTCCTTCAGCAGCTTGCCTTCGGTCAGGGTCGGGATCCTGGGCAGGGTGGCGGCGCGCGCGGCGCCTGCCTGGCCGAGGATCTTCACGCGGCCCGCGGCCACCATGCCGTCGATGGCGGCGAAGTGGGGCAGGAAGGCGATGTCGACGTTGCTGCCCGCCATGTCCTGCAGCAGCGGCGTGGCGCCCTTGTAGGGCACATGCGTCATCGTCGCGCCGACCTTCTGGCCCAGGTGCTCGGCCAGCAGGTGGTAGAGCGAGCCGTTGCCGACGCTGCCGTAGCTGAGCGAGCGGTCCTTGGACGACTGGCGCGCCAGGGTGATCAGCTCGTCGATGTTGTTGGCCGGCAGGTCGGCGCGCGCCACCAGCACGATGGGCGCGTAGGTGTTGAGCTGCAGGAGCTGGAAGTCATCGGGGCCGAACTTGACGGCCGCATTGACCAGCGGCGAGAGGATCAGCTCGTTGGGCGTGCCCTGATACAGGTAGAGCCCGTTGACAGGCGCATTGAGCACCTTCTGCGCGGCGATGGCGCCGCTGACGCCGCCCACGTTCTCGACCACGACGGTCTGGCCCAACTGCTTGGCCAACGCCGGGGCCACCGTGCGCGCAATCACGTCGGAGGCGCCGCCGGCCGGGTAGGGAACCATGATCGAGAGGGTCGCGCCGCCAGGCAACTGGGCATGGGCGGCGCAGGCCAGCGCCCCGCCGATCAGCGAGCCGGCCAGGGTCCTCGCAAGTCGGCGTGCCAGTGAGGGAAATGTGGTCATGAGGGTCTCCGTTCTTTTGCGGGTGAATGGCTGCTGCGAATCCTAGGAACAGAGCCAGAATGTGTCTAATGCATCTTTTTTCTGAAAATCATTAGCGCTTCTCATGCAACGCCATGAACCTCCAGCAGCTACGCCACCTTGTTGCACTGCATGAAACCGGCTCCTTCAGCCGCGCGGCCGAGCAGTTGCACCTGACCCAACCGGCCCTGAGCCGCAGCATCCAGCTGCTGGAGGAGGAGTTGGGCGTGTCCCTCATCGACCGCATCGGCAAGCGCAATGAATTCACAGCCTTCGGCAAGGCCGTGCTGGCGCGGGCCCGGCGCGTGGTGTTCGAGGCCGAAGAGCTCAAGCGTTCCGCGCTGCTGCTGCAGGAGGGCCTCGCCGGCAGCCTGCGCGTGGGCATGGCACCCGGGGCCGCGGCCCTCTTCATGCGCCATGCGCTCAAGAGCTTCGCCACTGGCTATCCGCAGATCCGCCTGCAGATCGGGCAGGGCTCCACTGAGGCCCTGCTGGAGCAACTGCGCCGCAAGCAACTTGACGCGGTGGTGGCCGATTCCCGCGCGGTGACGCCATCCGAGGACCTGGTGCTCGAGCAGTTGCCCGACATGGCCGCCGGCTGCCTGTGCCGCGCCGGCCATCCGCTGCTGGCACTGCAACCCATCACCATCGAGCAGTTGGCGCGCTACCCGGTGGCGGCGCCGCACCTGAGCTCGGAAATCGCACGCATCTTCGTGGAGCGCCACGGCGCGGCGGCACATCCCGACCGGCTGGTCACCCTGCGCTGCGATTCCGTGGCGACGCTGCTGCAGGTGGTGGCGGAAACGGATGCCGTGTGCCTGAGCATCTATGCGGCGGGGCTCGACGGGCTTGCCCGCGGCGAGCTGGTCAGGCTCACGCTCGCGCAATCGCTGGAAGCCTCGGCGCGCTACGGCGTCGTCAGCCTCGCTGGCCGAACGCCGCCGCCGGCGCTGGATCTGCTGCGCGGCATGCTCGTTGCCGAGATCGAGCGCGTCCAGGGCGAGCTGTTGCGACTGCCAGCGCAACCCGCTCGCGCGCGCACTAGACGTGGCGCGTGATCCCGCCGTCCACCCGGATGTTCTGTCCCGTGATGTAGCCCGCGTCGTCCGATAGCAGGAAGGCCGCGGTCTTCGCGATTTCCTGAACCGAGCCCAGGCGCCCCATCGGAATGCCCTGGGCAATCTCCGGCTTGTGGTCCAGGCTGTCGATGTAGCCGGGCAACAGGGCGTTCATGCGGATGTTGCTGGCTGCGTAGCGGTCCGCGTAAAGCTTGGTGAAGGCCCCCACCGCCGCGCGATAGGCGCAGGAGACCGGGAACTTGGGCGAAGGCTCGAAGGCCGCGAAGGTCGTGATGTTGACGAAGGCCCCCTTGCCCTGGGCCAGCATCGCCGGCGTCACCAGCTTGGCCATGCGCACCACCGACATCACCATCAGGTCGTTGCCCAGCGCCCAGTTTTCATCGGCGATGTCCAGCAGGTCGCCCTTGGGCGGATGCCCCGTGTGGTTCACCACCGCATCCACGCGGCCGAAGGCGCCGAGCGTGCCATCGACCAGGCGCTTCAAATCCTCGGCACTGGCCACCGAGCCGGCCAGGCCGAAGCCGCCCAATTCTTCCGCGAGCGCCTGCGCGCTGCCGGAGGGCGACATCAGCGCCAGGCGATAGCCCCTGGCATGCAGTTCACGGGCGATTGCGGCGCCCATGCCGCGGCCGGCGGCGGTGACGATGGCAACGGGAGCGGTCGGATTGGTGTTCATCATCCGCCGATTAGACCGCCGGATCCGCTGGCACGCTGCTTGCAAAGCATCTTGTACACAAGACAGGATGCTTGACGATGGTGCATGGGGCAAACTCCACAGCGGCGACGGACGTGCAGGGCGAGGCGGCCTGGATCACCCGCCTGCCCGCGCCGATGCTGGCCGATGGCGGCGCCTCGGGCGCGCTGGCGGGCCTGACGTTCGCCGCCAAAGACAACATCGACGTCGCCGGCCTGCCCACCACCGCGGCCTGTCCGGCCTTCGCGCGCACCCCGGCGGCGCACGCCCATGTGGTGCAACGCTTGCTCGCTGCCGGGGCGGGACTGCTGGGCAAGACCAACCTGGACCAGTTCGCCTGCGGGCTCAATGGCAGCCGCTCGCCCTACGGCGCCGTGCCCAACAGCTTCGATGCGTGCTACCTGTCGGGTGGCTCCAGTTCAGGCTCGGCCTATGTGGTGGCGACCGGGCAGGTCGATTTCGCCCTGGGCACCGACACGGCAGGTTCCGGCCGCGTCCCGGCGGGCCTCAACAACATCGTGGGCATCAAGCCCTCCAAGGGCCTCCTGAGCGCGCGCGGCGTGGTGCCGGCGGCGCAGAGCGTGGACTGCGTGTCGATCTTCGCGCGCACGGTGGAGTTGGGCGTTCGTGTGCTGCAGGCGGCCATCGAGTTCGATGCGCAGGACCCTTACGCACGACAGCTCGCGCTGAAGGACCAGCCCTTCCCGCCCACCTTTTGCTTCGGCGTGCCGACCGAACTCGAATTCTTCGGCGACGAAGCCTCGGCCGCCGCCTTCGAACTGGCCATCGCGCGCCTGGAAGCATTGGGCGGAAAGCGCGTGCCCATCGACTACACGCCGCTGGCCCAGGCGGCCGACCTGCTCTACGACAGCGCCCTGGTGGCCGAGCGCTACGCCGCCGTGCGCGAGTTCTTCGATGCGCATGAAGCCGAGGTGATGGAGCCGGTGCGCGGCATCCTGGCGCGCGGCCGCGACTACAGCGCCGCCGACTACGCACAGGCGCAGACGCAGCTGCGTGCCTTGGCGCAACGCGCCGCGCCGATGTGGCGCGCCATCGATGTGCTGCTGCTGCCCACCGCGCCGACCCACTACACGATCGAGGCGATGCGCGCAGACCCGGTGCGCCTGAACCGCAACCTGGGCGCCTATACCAACTTCGTCAATCTGCTGGACTACGCCGCGATCTCGGTTCCCAGCAGCCTGCGGCCCGATGGCCTGCCCTTCGGCATCACGCTGGTCGGCGCCTGCGGCAGCGACCTGCAGTTGGCCGAGCTGGGCCAGCGCTACCACCATGCCACGGGGCTGGCGCAGGGGGCCACCGGCGTGCCATTGCCGTCGCCCGGGCCGCTGCCCGGCCTCGTTGCCGGGCCGGCCACGGTCAAGGTCGCGGTGGTCGGCGCCCACCTGTCGGGCATGCCGCTCAACGGGCAACTCATCGAGCGCGGCGCGACCTTGCTGCAAGCCACCCACACCGCGCCGCAGTACCGGCTCTACGCGCTGCCCGGCACGGTGCCGCCCAAGCCCGGCCTGTTGCGCATGCCGGCCGGCGAAGGCAAGGCGATCGCCGTCGAGGTATGGGAAATGCCGCTGGCGCACTACGGCAGCTTCGTCGCGCTCATTCCAGCGCCGCTGGGCATCGGCAGCCTGCAGTTGGGCGACGGCAGCAGCGTGCAGGGCTTCGTCTGCGAAGCACTGGCCATCCAGGGTGCCACCGACATCACCCACTTCGGCGGCTGGCGCCGCTACATCGCTTCGCTCAGCGCCAAGGCGGCGCCTTGATGAGCGATCCCTTCTTTCAACGTCCCCGCAGGAGCCCATGATGAAGAAACGCAACTCGCCCGCCTTCGCGCCGCAGCGCAGACAACTGCTGCAAGCCGGCGCGGCCGGCCTGGCCACGTTGGCGGCGCCGGCCATCGTGCGGGCGCAGGCGGCCGGCAAGATCCGCATCGGCTACTGGCCGATCGCCGCCGGCCTTCCCTTCTATGCCGCCGTGGAACAGGGCTACTTCAAGGCGGCCGGCCTCGAGGTGGAAGTGCAGCGCTACGCCGGCGCGCAGCAGATCATGGAGGCCATCCTCGCGGACCGCTGCGACGGCAGCGCCAACGGCACCGGCTCGGCCAACATCGCCATCGGCGAGATCGCGGCGCCCGGCACCTTCAAGATCTTCTGCTCCAACCCGAGCAACGCCAGGAACGTGCTCGACGAGATGCTGGTGCCCACCGCCAGCACCGCCAAGGTGATGGCCGACCTGAAGGGCAAGCGGGTCGCCTCCGGCCCTGGCATCCAGAACGTGACCCTGGCCAAGACCGTGCTGGAGCGCGGCGGCGCGACCGGCGCCACCGTGGTGGAGCTGCCCATCGGCCAGCATGTGGCGGCGCTCGCCGCCGGCCAGGTCGATGGCTGCTACACGCTGGAGCCAACTGGCACCATCGGCCGCCTGAACGGATCGACGCGCGTGCTGGAAGCCGGCGTCATCGCCAAGTACGTGCTGGGCGACCCGATGGCGCCGTGGTTCGGCGGCTCGGCCTCGCTGACCTCGGCCTTCATCAAGAAGAATCCCGAGGCGGCGAAGAAGTTCATCGGCGCCTATGGCCAGGGCGTGGCCTACGTGCGCAACAAGCCGGCCGAGGCGCGCCAGTACCTCAAGGGCTACACCGCCATCGAAGGCCCGCTCACCGGCGAGGTGCCGCTGGCGGCCTACACCATGTACAACGAGTTCACGCCGGCTGACGTGGCGCACTTCCAGAAGTTCTTCGACCTGTTCTCGGAGAAGGGCATCTTCTCGTCGCGCCTGATGGTCGACTCGATGCTCTACAAGGGCTAGGCATGGCCGAATCCGCACCCAGCGCGCCCTGGTCGGCGCCGGCTGCCGCCGCGGCACCCACTGCGCCGCGCCCTTCGCACTGGCTCAAGGCGCTGCCCTTCATCGGGCCCGTCGTGCTCTTCATCGTCTGGGACCTGGCGGTGCGCCTGGGCTTCATCAAGCCCATTCTGCTGCCTCTGCCGGCCGATACCGTTGCCGCCCTGCTCACCGGCCTGGCCGGCGGGCCGCTGCTGGGCGACTTCGCGGTCACCGTGTGGCGCACGCTGCAGGCCTTCCTGATCGCAGCGGTGGTCGGCGTGCCGCTGGGCGTGCTGCTGGGCAGCAACGAGAAAGCCTACCGCAGCGTGGAGTTCCTCATCGACTTCTTCCGCTCCACGCCCTCTTCGGCGCTGATCCCTCTGTTCCTCATGATCTTCGGCGTATCGGACGTCAACAAGGTGGCGATCGCCGCCTTCGGCGCGCTGCTCATCGTGGTGTTCAACAGCGCCTACGGCGTGATGAACGCGCGCAAGCAGCGCGTGATGGCGGCCAAGGTGATGGGGGCCTCGCGTTGGCAGATCTTTCGCGACGTGCTGGTGTGGGAGAGCCTGCAGCCCACTTTCGTCGGATTGCGCTCGGCCGTCTCGATGGCGCTGGTGATCGTGATCGTGGCAGAGATGTTCATCGGCTCCGATTCGGGGCTGGGCCACCGCATCATCAACGCGCAGCAGGTGATGAACGTGAAGGACATGTACGCCTCCATCCTCGCGGCGGGTGCGCTGGGCTATGCCCTCAACATCCTGTTCCTGCTGGCCGAGCGCCGCATCGTGCACTGGAGCGGGCGATGAGAGCCGGCGACACCGTCATCAACGGGGCGGTCTACGCCGACGTGCCCAAGGCGCCCTTCGCGCCGGGGCCGGCCGGCACCCACATCACCATCCGCGGTCTCACCAAGTACTTCGCCGGCTGGCCCTTGTACGAGAACTTCGACCTGGACATCCCGAAGAACCGCATCGTCTCGGTGTTCGGCCCCAACGGTTGTGGCAAGTCGACGCTGATCAACATGATCGCGGGGCTGATTCCCATCGACAAGGGCGAGATCCTGTTCGACGGCAAGTCGCTCAAGGACACCAAGATCGGCTATGTGTTCCAGAACTACCGTGAGGCGATGTTCCCGTGGATGCGCACCATCGACAACATCGCATACCCGCTCAAACTGGAGGGCCGCAGCAAGGCGCAGGTGGACCGGCGCATGGAAGAGCTGGTTGCCTCCTTCGACGTCAAGTTCGACCTCAAGCGCCATCCCTACGAGCTCTCGGGCGGCCAGCAGCAGACGGCATCGATCATGCGAGCCCTGGCGCCGCAGCCCGAGGTGCTCTTTCTGGACGAGCCCTTCTCCGCCCTGGACTTCGAGATGACCCTGTTCATCCGCGAGAAGCTGCAGGAGGTGTTCATGCAGACTGGCACCACCATGCTGCTGGTTTCGCACGACCTGGAGGAAGCGGTGTACCTGGCCGACCAGGTGCTGCTGCTGACGAAGCGGCCAACGCGGGTGGCGGAGATCCTCCGGTACGGCGACGCGCGCCCTCGTACGGTGGAGACCCTGAGCGAGCCCAGCTTCGTCGCCACCAAGAAGCTCAGCCTCGAGATCTTCCAGCGCGAAGTGCGCAGATAGGACCAGGCCGCCCCATGTCACCCGAACAGATCGAAGCCTACGTCGACGCCTGCGCCGCTGCGCTCGACCTGCGCCTTGCGCCCGAACACCGGGTCGGCGTGCTGCGCTACTTTGCGCTGGCGGCCGACATGGCCGAACTGGTGGAGGCGGTGCCGCTCGACGCGCATGTCGAGCCGGCGGTGAACTTCACGCCGGTATCGCCCGCATGAGCGCCGCCGCCGATCTTCTGCACCAGGATGCGGCCGCCATGGCCGCGGCGGTGCGCAGCGGCGCGGTGAGCGCCAGCGCGCTGGCGCAAGCCTGCTTCACGCGCATCGACGCCACCGACGGCCGCGTCAACGCCTTCACCGGCCGCACGCAGCAGCGCGCCCTGCAACGCGCCGCGGCACTGGACGTGCAACTGAAGGGCGAGGGCGCCGGTGCCCTGCGCGAACTGCCGTTGCTGGGCGTGCCCTTCGCGGTGAAGAACCTGTTCGACATCGAAGGCCTGCCGACGCTGGCCGGCTCGAAGATCGAACGCGAGAGCCCGCCTGCCAAGGCCGATGCGGCGCTGGTGCAGCGGCTGGAAGCGGCCGGCGCCGTGCTGGTCGGCGCGCTCAACATGGACGAGTACGCCTATGGCTTCACCACCGAGAACATCCACGTCGGGCCTGCGCGCAATCCGCACGACCTGTCGCGCATAGCAGGCGGCTCCTCCGGCGGCTCCGGCGCCGCGGTGGCGGCGGGCCAGGTGCCGCTCACCCTGGGCTCGGACACCAACGGCTCGATCCGGGTGCCGGCGTCGCTGTGCGGCGTGTTCGGCCTCAAGCCCACCTTCGGCCGCCTTCCGCGCACCGGCAGCTATCCCTTCGTCTCCAGCCTCGATCACCTCGGCCCCTTCGCGCGTTCGACGCGCGACCTGGCCCTGGCCTACGACGCGTTGCAGGGCCCGGAACCAAGCGGGATGCCGCGCGACCCCGGTTGCGCCCAGCGCCCAGCCGAGCCGGTACTGGCCGAACTGAACAAGGGCGTGGGAGGCTTGCGCATCGGCGTGCTGGGCGGCTACTTCCGCGCTCGCGCGCAGGCCGAGGCGCTGGCTGCCGTGGACCAGGTGGCGCTGGCGCTGGGCGCCAGCCAGACCATCGACTTGCCGATGGTTCAGGCCGGCCGCGCCGCGGCCTTCCTGATCACCAACTCGGAAGGCGCCGCCTTGCACCTGCACAACCTGCGCACCCGGCCGCAGGACTTCGAGCCGTTCGCGCGCGACCGCTTCCTGGCCGGCGCGCTGCTGCCGGCCGCCTGGGTCGCGCGCGCGCAGCGGGTGCGCCGCCTCTACGCGGAAAGCGTGGCCCGGGTGTTCGAGCACTTCGACATCCTGCTGGCGGCAGCCACCCCCTGCGCCGCCACGCCGATCGGCACCGAGACCTTCGAGATCAACGGCACGACGCTTGCGCTGCGTCCCAACATGGGCGTGCTCACGCAGCCCATCTCCTGCATCGGCCTGCCGGTGTGCGCGGTGCCGGTGTGGGGCGCGGCGCCGTTGCCCATCGGCGTGCAGGTGATTGCTGCCCCCTGGCGCGAAGACCTGGCGCTGCGCGTCGCCGCCACCCTTGAAGCGGCCGGCGTGGCCCGTGCGCCGGTGGCCGAACTGGCTTGAAGGAAACGCCCATGGTCGAGGACAAGGACATCAACATCCCCGAAGTGCTGGCCGAGGTCGTGGCCGCCTTCGCGCGCTACGAGGATGCGCTGGTGAACAACAAGGTCGAGGTGCTCGACGAGTTGTTCTGGGCCAGCCCCCACACCCTGCGCTACGGCGCCACCGAGAACCTCTACGGCTACGGCGAGATCCAGGCCTTTCGCGCGGGACGGCCGGCGCAAGGCCTGTCACGCGAGGTGCTGCGCACCGTCATCACGACCTACGGGCGCGACTTCGCCACCGCCAACATCGAATTTCGCCGCGACGGCAGCACGCGCGACGGCCGCCAGAGCCAGACCTGGGTGCGCACTGCGCAAGGTTGGCGCGTGGTGGCGGCGCATGTGAGCCTGCTGGGCTGAATCTGCACCGCCTTGATGCAAGGCGAGCGGCAAAAGGCCGCTTTTCTTCGGCACGCTTTATGCATCCAGTCTTGTATCCAAGATTGCCTTCAACTTCCGGAGAGCCGCATGCACCAGTTCAATCGCCGCGATTCCCTCAAGTCCCTCGCTGCCCTCGGCGCCGCCGGAACGCTCGGCAGTTGGAGCGCGCTGGCGCAGGCGCAGGCCAAGCCGATCACGGTGGGCGTGATCTACGTCGGCCCGCGCGATGACTACGGCTACAACCAGGCGCAGGCGATGGCCGCGGCCGAGCTGAAGAAGATGCCGGGCGTGAAGCTGGTCGAGGAAGAGAACGTGCCCGAGACCGCGGCCGTGCAGAAGACCATGACCGGCATGATCTCGCAGGATGGCGCCAAGCTGCTCATCCCCACCTCCTTCGGCTACTTCGATCCGCACATCCTGGCGCTGGCGCCCAAGAACCCCGACGTGCGCTTCGCGCACTGCGGCGGCCTGTGGTCCGAGGGCAAGCCCAAGAACGCGGGGAGCTTCTTCGGCTACATCGACGAGTGCCAGTACCTCAACGGCGTGATCGCCGGGCACATGAGCAAGACCAAGAAGATCGGCTTCATCGCCGCCAAGCCGATCCCGCAGGTGCTGCGCAACATCAACGCCTTCACCATGGGTGCGCGCTCGGTCGATCCGAAGATCACCTGCGCCGCCATCTTCACCGGCGACTGGTCGATGCCCGTCAAGGAGGCCGAGGCGACCAACAGCCTGGCCGACCAGGGCGTGGACGTGTTCACCATGCATGTGGACGGCCCCAAGGTGATCGTGGAGACCGCGGCCAAGCGCGGCAAGATGGTCTGCGGCTACCACGCCAGCCAGGCCAAGCTGGCACCCAACGCCTACCTCACCGGCGCGGAGTGGAACTGGATCACCGCCTACAAGACCATCCTCGATGCCGCGCAGAACGGCAAGCCGCATCCCAACTTCCTGCGCGGCGGCCTGAAGGAGGGCTACGTGAAGATGTCGCCCTACGGCCCCATGGTGCCCGATGCGGCCAGGAAGCAGGCCGACGACATCAAGACCAAGATGGTCGCGGGCAACTTCGACATCTTCAAGGACGGGCTGAAGGACAACAAGGGCGCCGTCGTGGTGCCGGCCGGCAAGGCTTTCAAGCAGACCGACCTGGAACTCGAGAAGATGAACTACCTGGTCGAGGGCGTGGTCGGCTCGCTCTAGAAGAGCCGATGCGCAATTCCCTTCGCGAGTTCGCCCTGCCGGTGCTCGCCATCGCGGCGGCCCTGCTGATCTTCGGCCTGCTCGTCTCCTTCACCGGCGTCAGCCCGCTGGATGTCTGGCTCATTCTTTTCAAGGGCGCCTTCGGCGACTGGTTCTCCTGGCAGAACACCTTGCAGCGCGCCGCGCCGCTGATGCTGACGGCCCTGTGCGTGGCCGTACCGGCGCGCGCCGGACTGGTGATCATCGGCGGCGAAGGCGCGCTGGTGCTGGGCGGCCTGGCCTGCGCGGCGGTGGCGCAGGGCCTGCCGCTGCCCGCCAATGCCTTGGGCACGCTCATCACCTGCCTTGCCGGCGCGATTGCCGGCGCCGCCTGGATCGCGCTGGCCGGCTGGCTGCGCCAGCAGCGCGGCATCAACGAGACCATCAGCAGCCTGCTGCTGGCCTACATCGCCATCGGCATCTTCAAGCACCTGGTGGAGGGCATGCTGCGCGACCCGGCCAGCCTGAACAAGCCTTCGACCTTCTCGCTCAAGGAGGGCATGCTGATCGGCGGCATCGCCGGCTCCGACGTGCACTGGGGTCTGGCCATCGGCGTGGTGGCGTGCATCGGGCTGGGCCTGTGGCTGCGCTCCACCGCCTCCGGCTTCGCCGTGCGCGTGGTGGGCGGCAACCCGCGCACCGCGCAGCTGGTGGGCCTGCCGGCCACCCGGCTGATCGTCGGTGCCTGCGCCGTCGGCGGCGCCTGCGCCGGCCTCGCGGGCGCGGTGGAAGTAGCGGCGGTGCACACCAATGCCAATGCCTCTCTGATCGCGGGCTACGGCTACGCGGGCATCCTGGTGGCCTTCATCGCGCGCCACAACCCGCTGGCCATCATCCCGGTGGCCATCCTCTTTGGCGGCTTCGGCGCGGCCGGCAGCATGCTGCAGCGCCGCCTGGGCCTGCCCGATGCCTCGGTGCTGGTGCTGCAGGGCATCGCCTTCGTGCTGATCCTGGCCAGCGAGGGGTTGCGCAACGTGGACTGGAAAGGCTTCACGGCGCGGCGGCTTCGGCTGCGCTTTCCGGAGAAGGCGCCGACATGAGCGCAGAGCCGGGCCGCCCCAAGCAAGCTCGCGCCCCCTCGGGGGGCAGCGCAGTACACGAAATGACAAGCGTGGGGGCCACATGACAGCCGATCAGTGGATTGCGCTTTTCGCCGGAATCGTGGGCGGCGCCTTGCGGGTCGGTGCACCCTTCCTGTTCGTCAGCCTCGGCGAATGCCTCACCGAGAAGTCGGGGCGCATCAACCTCGGCCTGGAAGGGGTGCTGGTGCTCTCGGCCATGGCCTCCTTCGGCGGCGCCTATCTCACCGGCTCGGCCTGGCTGGGCGTGCTGATCGGCGCGTCGGCCGGTGCGCTGCTGGCGCTGCTGCACGGCCTGCTGTGTTCGCTGGACCGGGTGAACGATGTCGCCACCGGCATCGCGCTGATGCTGCTGGGCATCGGCCTGGCCTTCTACCTGGGCAAGCCGCTGATCCAGCCGCAGGCGCCGCAGTTGCCGGCCATCCCGCTGGGCGACTGGAGCAGCAACTCGGCCGTGCGCGCCGCGCTGCAGCTCAACGCGCTGGTGCCCATCGGCCTGGTGCTGGCGCTGGCGATGTGGTGGGGCTTCGCGCGCACCCGCGCCGGCCTGCTGGTGCGGCTGGCCGGTGATTCGGCCAGCGCCACGAAGGCGCTGGGCTATTCGGTCTCGGGCATCCGCATCGCTTCGACCACCGCAGGCGGCTTCATCGCCGGCCTGGGCGGCGCCTCGCTCACGCTCTTCTACCCGGGCAGCTGGACCGAGGGCATTTCCAGTGGGCAGGGCCTGATCGCGGTGGCGCTGGTGATCTTCGCGCGCTGGAGCCCGCTGCGCTGCGTCGCAGCGGCGCTGCTCTTCGGCGGCGCCGGCGCGGTGGGGCCGGCGCTGCAGTCGGTGGGCGTCGGCTGGGGCTACCACCTGTTCAACACGGTGCCCTATGTGCTGACACTGGTCATCCTGTATTTCAGCTGCAAGCCGGGCAGCGTGCCCGCCGGCAGCCCGGGCGAACTCTCCTCCGCACGTTGAGCATCATGACTACCGAACGCTACGTTGCCGCCGACCCCTATCCCTGGCCCTACAACGGCGATCTGCGGCCGGAGAACACCGCCCTCATCGTGATCGACATGCAGATCGACTTCTGCGGCGAAGGCGGCTATGTGGACGTGATGGGCTACGACCTCTCGCTCACGCAGGCGCCGATCGAGCCGATCGCGCACACCCTGGCCAGTCTGCGCGCCCAGGGCTTTCACATCATCCACACGCGCGAAGGGCATCGGCCGGACCTGGCCGACCTGCCGGCCAACAAGCGCTGGCGTTCGCGCCGCATCGGCGCCGAGGGCGTGGGCATCGGCGACCTGGGGCCCTGCGGGCGCATCCTGGTGCGCGGCGAGCCGGGCTGGGAAATCATCCCGAAGCTGGCGCCGCTGCCGGGCGAGGTGGTGATCGACAAGCCGGGCAAGGGCTCCTTCTACGCCACCGACCTCGAACTGGTGCTGCACACCCGCGGCATCGAGAACCTGATCCTCGCCGGCATCACCACCGACGTCTGCGTGCACACCACCATGCGCGATGCCAACGACCGCGGCTTCGAGTGCCTGCTGCTGTCGGACTGCACGGCCGCCACCGACCCGGGCCACCACCTGGCAGCACTGAAGATGATCACCATGCAGGGCGGGGTGTTCGGCGCGCATGCCAGCTCCCGGGCGCTGCTCGATGCGCTGCATGCGCGGCAGGCCCTGCCATCATGATCGCCCCGCTCGACCCGCTACCGCGCGAAACCGGCGCCCTCGCGCTCGACACCTACGAGCTGACCAAGCGCTTCGGCAGCTTCACCGCCATGGACCATGTGACCATGCGGGTGGAGCCCGGCAGCGTGCATGCGCTGCTGGGCGAGAACGGCGCCGGCAAGAGCACGCTGGTGAAATGCGTGGCCGGCTTCCAGGTGGCGGAGGAGGGCAGCATCCTGGTCGACGGGCGCGAGCAGAACATTGCCAACCCCATCATTGCGCGCCAACTCGGCATCGGCATGGTGTACCAGCACTTCACGCTGGCGCCGGGCATGACGGTGGCCGAGAACCTGCTGCTGGCCGGCGGCCAGACGCCCGCCTTCATCGACTGGAAGAAGAAGCGCGCCGAACTCACCGAGTTCCTTGCCACCACGCCCTTCAGCCTGGACCTGGACGCCCGGCCCTCGGAACTGGCGGCCGGCGAGAAGCAGAAGCTGGAACTGCTCAAGCAGCTGTACCTGAAGCCGCGCCTCCTGATCCTGGACGAGCCCACCTCGGTGCTGACGCCGCAGGAGGCCGACGAGGTGCTGGGCCATGTGCGCGAGTTCGCCAGGAGCGGCATGTGCAGCGTGCTCATCATCACCCACAAGTTCCGCGAGGTGATGGCCTATGCCGACAACGTGACCGTCCTGCGGCGCGGGCGCGCGGTGCACAACTGCAGCGTGGCCGGCACCGGCCCGACGCAACTGGCAGCCGCCATGATGGGCGTGCCCGCCACGTCCGCCGAAGCCTCGGCCGAAGTGGCCGCCGAGTCCGAGGCTCCCGCCGCGGTACGCACACGCGCGAAGCAGGTCGCGGTCAACGCGCCGCTGGCCCTGGAGGTGCAAGGCCTGCGCGCGCAGGGCGATCGCGGCACCCTGGCGCTGCACGACCTCAGCCTGCAGGTGCGCGCCGGCGAGATCCTGGGCGTGGCGGGCGTCTCCGGCAACGGCCAGCGCGAGTTGGTCGAGGCGCTGGTCGGCCAGCGCGCGCGCCTGGGCGGCCTGGTGCGCGTCAACGGCCAGCCCTACAACGCGCGGCGCGAGGAGAACCGGCGCATGAAGGTGCGCAGCCTGCCCGAGGAACCACTGCGCAATGCCTGCGTGGCCGAACTCAGCGTGGCCGAGAACATGGCGCTGCGCGACTTCGACCAGGCACCGCTGGCCGGCAAGGGCGGCGTGCTGCGCTTCCCGGCCTGGCGCAGCCGCGCGCGCGACTGGATCAAGGAATATGGCGTCAAGACCCAGGGCGAGGACGCGCCGATCCGCAGCCTCTCGGGCGGCAACGTGCAGCGCGCCGTGCTGGCGCGCGAGCTGGCCGGCGAGATCGCGGTGCTGATCGCCGCCAATCCGGTGTTCGGCCTGGACTTCGCGGCGGTGGCCGAGATCCATGCGCGCATCCTCGATGTGCGCGAGCGCGGCGGCGCAGTGCTCCTCATCAGCGAGGACCTGGACGAGCTGCTGGAGCTGGCCGATCGCATCGTCGTGATGAGCGAGGGCCGCATCGTCTTCGAAACCCCCGCCGCCACGGCCGAGCGGCATGTGCTCGGCGCCCACATGGGTGGCGGCGACCACCATCATCATCAACAACAGCACGCGGCATGACGACGACCAAGCTCCATGTGGACGCCCAGCCCTTCGCCTTCGAATGCGAGGTGGAACGCACCGCCCTGGTCATCATCGACATGCAGCGCGACTTCATCGAGCCGGGCGGCTTCGGCGAGACCCTGGGCAACAACGTGGCGCTGCTCGCCGCCATAGTTCCGGCCAGCAAACGCATGCTGGCGGCCTGGCGCGAGGCGGGCGGCCTGGTGGTGCACACCCGCGAGGCGCACCGGCCCGACCTGGCCGACTGCCCGCCGGCCAAGCGCAACCGCGGCAACCCCAGTCTGCGCATCGGCGACGAGGGGCCGATGGGCCGCATCCTGATTGCCGGCGAGCCGGGCAACCAGATCATCGATGCGCTCAAACCCAAGCTCGACGAGATCTTGATCGACAAGCCGGGCAAGGGCGCCTTCTATGCCACGCCGCTGCAGGCGCTGTTGCAGGAGAACGGCATCCGCAAGCTCCTGTTCATGGGCGTGACTACCGAGGTCTGCGTGCAAACGAGCATGCGCGAGGCCAACGACCGCGGCTACGACTGCCTGCTGCTCGAAGACTGCACCGAAAGCTACTTCCCCCACTTCAAGGCCGCCACGCTGGAGATGGTGCGCGCACAGGGCGCCATCGTCGGCTGGACGGCCAGGAGCAGCGACCTGCTGGCGGCATTGGACGACGCGTCCTAACATCCGCCAGTGACCGCCGTTCGCACCCCCGCCCGCTCCGCCGCCACCGACAGCGCCGTGTTCCGCACGCGCGCCGACGAGGTCTATGCGCAACTCAAGCGCGATGTCGCCGAGTTCCGCCTGGTGCCCGGCGACCGCTTCACCGAGAACGAGATCAGCGAACGGCTGGGCGTTTCGCGCACCCCGGTGCGCCAGGCCTTGTTCCGGCTGCAGCAGGAGGGCTATGTCGAGGTGCTGTTCCGAAGCGGCTGGCGCGTGCTGCCCTTCGACTTCGACCAGTTCGAGCAGCTCTACGACCTGCGCATGGTGCTGGAGACCACCGCCGTGCATCGCCTGTGCGAGTCCGACCACCGGGTCGACCGCAGCCTGCTGGCCGAACTGGCCGCCATCTGGCTGGTGCCGGTCGCGCAGCGCAGCAGCGACACCACCCAGGTGGCGAAGTGGGATGAGGAGTTCCACTGCGCCCTGGTGGCCGCCGCCGGCAATGGCGAGATGGCGCGCATCCACCGCGACGTGACCGACCGCATCCGGATCATCCGCCGCCTGGACTTCACCCTTCAGCGGCGCATCGAGGCCACCTACGAAGAGCACGGCAAGATCCTGAAGGCGATCCGCGCCAACCGCGGCGACCAGGCCGCCATGCTGCTGCGCGCGCACATCGAGACCAGCCAGGCGGAGGTGCGAAAAATTACCTTGCACCAGGTGCACATGGCCAGGCACGCGGCGAGTTGAGGAAAAGTGCCCGCCATTCCTCGCTAGCATCGCTGGTCCGGCCGATCCCAACGACATCGACTACGAGAAACTGCCTGGAAGAGAACCGGTGCTGCACGTCCACTTCGAGGATGCGGGCATGGACTCCTCGCGCCTGTCGAGCTTCTACGTGCCGCGCGTGAACATCTCCGCCAGCTTGATCGGCCGCAGCGGCGGCGCTACGCTCTATGGAGAGTCGATCTACTACGGCGCCGACGCGCGCGGCGACAAGTCCTGGAGCGTGCCGGCGCCGGAGCGCTTCAAGTTCGCCGACTACGCCGCCCTGCTCGATCGCACGCCCGAGATCGTGGCCAGCTACGACCATGGCATCGCCGCCCTGGCGCGGCGCGTGGCGCGCAATCTCAAGGAACAGTACTGAGCAAGGCATGACCACCTCTTCGACCCTCGACTTCGCCTGGCTGCTGGCCGAGCCCGGCAGACAGGCGGCGCAGGCCGACATGCGCATCGTCGTCGACGACAAGGGTCGGATTGCGTCGGTCGCACCCGTCGGTGCTCCCGTGCCGAATCGCCGCCAGCTCGCGCTGCCGGCCTTGACGAACGCGCACGACCACGGCCGTGCCTTCCGCAGCGCCACCCTGGGCGCCTTCGACAAGCCGCTGGAAAGTTGGATTCCCTTCCTCGGCGTGGCGCCGCGGCTCGATCCCTACCTGAGCGCCGCGGCCGCCTTCTCGCGCTCGGTGCGCCATGGCGTGGCCAACCTGATGGTGCACTACACCGGCGTGCAAGGCGGCATGCCCTATGTGGACGAGGCGCAGGCAGTGGCACGCGCAGCCAAGGACGTGGGCCTGCGCATTGGCTTTGCCGTCGCCATGCGCGACCGCAACGGCATCGCCTACGACGAAGACGCGGTGGTGCTCAAGGCGCTGCGTCCCGGCATCCGTGATGCGGTGGCCGGGCGCCTGTCGATCAGGCCGAGCACGCCGGGCGAACATCTCGCCCGCGTCGATGAGGTGGCGCAGATGCTGGAGGAGGGCGGCTACGGTGCCCACGTCGATGCGCAGTACGGCCCGGCGGCGGTGCAGTGGTGCAGCACGCCTTTGCTGGAGGCCATCGCCCAGGCCTCGGCCAACACCGGCCGGCGTGTGCACATGCATTGCCTGGAGACGCCCTACCAGCGCGCCTGGGCGGACCGGCACCACCCGCAAGGCATGCTGCGCTTCCTGGACGACATCGGCCTGCTCAGCCCGCGACTCACGCTCGCCCATTGCGCCCATGCCAGGCCCGACGAACTGGCGCTGCTGGCCGAGCGCGGCGTGACCATCGCCGTCAACACCAGCTCCAACCTGTATCTCAAGTCCGGCATCGCGCCGGTGGCCGAGATGCTCAGGCAAGGCTGCCGCATCGCCATGGGCCTGGACGGCGCCGGCTTCGACGAGGACGAGGATGCGCTGCGCGAGATGCGCATGGCCTACCAGTTGCACCGCGGCTGGGGTTTCGATCAGGACATGACCCGGGAACAGTTGTGGACCTTTGCCGGCCGCAACGGCCCACGCAGCGTGAGCGGTGACGGCGCCATCGCCACCGGCCGCCTCGCGCCCGGCGCGCCAGCCGACCTGCTGCTGCTGGATTGGGCGGCGCTGGACGACGACGCCCTGTTTCCCGATGAAATCGATCCGCTCGACCTGCTGCTGGCACGCGCCAATGCCCGGCACATCGCCAAGGTGATCATCGGCGGCCGGACCGTGGTGGAAGGCGGCCGGGTGCTGGGCCTGGACGAGGGGGCCTTGCGCGCCGAGTTGATCGCCCAGGCCCGCACCGCACTGGCCTCGGACGGCAGCCATGCGAAATGGCTGCACGACCTGCGGGCCCTGGCCGAGGACCTGGCGCCCTTCTATCGAGACGGGCTGGTTGGCTGCTGCACCTAGACCTGCCAAGAGCGCCATGCTGGTTGGGCTGCGAGGCGTCGGCAAGACGGTGTTGCTCGACCGCATCCGGGAAGACGCGGAGGCAGCCGGAATCCATACCGTCCGCATCGAAGCGCCTGAGGGCCGTTCGCTCCCCGCCTTGCTGGCGCCGCAACTGCGGCAGGCCCTGCTGCGACTGAGCCAACTCGAAGCCGCGAAAGTCCATGCAGTGCGTGGCCTGCGAGCACTGGCCGGTTTTGCCCGCAAGCTGAAACTCACCTTCGGCGACATCGAGGTGGGTTTCGACTTCGAACCGGGGCCGGGCCTGGCTGACAACGGCGATCTGGAGCACGACCTGCAGGCATTG
Organism: Variovorax sp.; assembly: GCA_035476655.1. Taxonomy (GTDB): domain Bacteria; phylum Pseudomonadota; class Gammaproteobacteria; order Burkholderiales; family Burkholderiaceae_C; genus Variovorax. Next base: position 2,331 of record DATILH010000207.1, on the reverse strand, counting down.
CTGGAGCAGGTCGGATTGGCGGCCAAAGCCGCTGGCACTGCGCTCGGAATTTTTGTCGACGAACTGCAGTACGTGGAAGAGCCGCAATTGGCGGCGCTGATCACCGCCATGCACCGAACGGAGCAGCGGCAGTTGCCGGTCGTTTTGGTCGGCGCCGGATTGCCGCAGTTGCGTGGGCGCATGGGCAACGCCAAGTCTTACGCGGAGCGCTTGTTCGACTTCCCCGAGATCGGGCCGCTTCCGCCGCCCGCAGCGCGCCGCGCCATCGTGAAGCCGCTGGAGGACGAGGGCGTGCAGATCGACCTCGATGCCCTGGAGAAGATCCTGCAGGTCACCCAGGGCTACGCCTATTTCCTTCAGCAATGGGGCAGCCATACGTGGCGCGCCGCGACCACATCACCCATTGCGGCCGATGACGTCACCACTGCATCCGGCACCGCGATCGCGGCGTTGGACGAGAGTTTCTTCCGCGTCCGCTTCGACCGCTTGACGCTCAAGGAAAAGAAGTACCTCCGGGCGATGGCGGAGTTGGGCGTCGGCCCGCACCGCTCGGGCGATATCGCGGCCTGCTACGGCGCCAGCGTTTCGTCCCTGGCGCCTACACGCAGTTCGCTGATCACCAAAGGCATGGTGTGGAGCCCCAATCACGGCGACACGGCGTTCACCGTTCCCATGTTCGACGCGTTCATGAAGCGAACGATTCCGGGCGAAGACTGGCGCTAGCACCGCGGGTGCTCGACATTCTGCAAGCCGGGTTCTAGCCCGTGTACCCCGCCATCCGCGGCAGGTACAGCACCACGTCCGGCAGCAGCGTAACCGCCGCCAGCGCGCCCAGCATCACCGCCAGGTAGGGCATGACCTCGCGCACCAGGTCGCTCAGCGACACGTCCGCGATCTTGCTCATCATGAACAGCAGCAAGCCATAGGGCGGCGTGACCAGCCCGATCATGATGTTGAGCACCGCCATCACGCCGAAATGCACCGGGTCGATGCCCAGTGCCGCCGCCGTGGGCAGCATCACCGGCAGGATCACCAGGATGATGGTCGAGCCTTCCAGGAAGCAGCCCAGCACCAGCAGGATCAGGTTGACGATCAGGAGGAAGCCCAGCGGCGACATGTCGACGCCCTTGAGCATGCCGCTGACTGTGACCGGAATGTTCTCCGCCGTGATCACGAAGTTGAAGACCAGCGCGCCGGCGATCAGCATGCCGATGGAGATGCTCAGGCGCGCGCTGGTCATCAGCGAGTCGTAGATGTCGCGCCAGCCCAGGCTGCGGTAGAGCACCACCGAGATGAGCAGGGCATAGGCGGCAGCCAGGCCCGCCGCCTCGGTCGGCGTGGTGATGCCGGTGTACAGGCAGCCCAGCAGGATGACCGGCAGCATCAGCGCGGGGAAGGCCTCGCGCGTGATGCGCGGCATTTCACGCAGCGGCACCTTCTCCTCGATCGGGAAGCCGCGGCGCTTGGCCTGGAAGTAGACCAGCCCCATCTGCACCGCCCCCAGCAGCAGCCCCGGAACCACGCCCGCGATGAAGAGGTAGCCGATGGAGGTGCCGGACACCAGCGCATAGAGCACCAGCGGGATCGAGGGCGGCAGCACCGGCCCGATGACCGAGGAGACGGCGGACAGCGAGGCGGCAAAGGCCGGCGGGTACTTGCCGTCGCGGGTCATCATGGACTGCATCAGCTTGCCCGAGCCGGCCGCGTCGGCCAGCGCCGAGCCCGACATGCTGGCGAACACGATGCTCTGCAGCACGTTGACCTGGGCCAGCCCACCCGGAAAGCGCCCGACGATGGCGTTGCAAAAGCGAAGCAGCCGGTCCAGCACGCTGCCGCTGCTCATGAAGGTGGCCGCCAGGATGAACAGGGGTATGGCCAGCAGCAGGAAGCTCGAATAGGTGCCATTGAGCAGCTGCTCGGCCGCCGTGCCCATGTCCATGCCCTTGAGGTACATGTACAGGACGGAGCCGCCGATCATGGCCTGTCCGACGGGCACGCCGAGCAGGCTCAGGCCGACGATGGCCGCGAGGGCCAGCGAGAAGGGGCTGGTGAAATTCATAGTGCCGTGCCGGAAGAGGCCAAGGTCTGCTCGCCGCGCAGCAGCCGGACCAGGTTCCAGAGATGGCGGCCGATCACCGCCACCGAGAAGAAGATGTAGATCGAGAACAGGACGTCGAAGCGCACGTGCAGGTAGGAGCTCTTCTCCACCTTCATGAAGCGCACGTACTCGTAGGCCGCAGGCAGCGCCATGCCGAACAGCACCACAATGCCGATCGCGCCCAGCGCCTGCAGCGCCGCGCCGGCGCGCGGGCCCGCGAGCTGGGTCAGGAG
>DATILH010000206.1:0-7013 GCA_035476655.1 Variovorax sp. | reverse complement strand
TCCGGGCCAGGGGCAGCCGCAGCAGGCGGCGCCTCGCCGTTCGGGCCGCGCCCCTTCCACCATTGCTGCGACATCTGCTCTTCGATCTCGTCGATCTTCTTGAGCGTGAGCGCGCGCCCTTCGGACTTGCCCGAAGTGCTCATGTTGAAAGAGGAGATGGCAGCCGCGCCCTCGGGCGCGCCGCCGGCGGCCTCTCGTTGGCGCAGCTTGCGCAGCATGTCGAACTCGCGCCGGCGCACGAAGTCGTTGCGCTGGCGCCGCTCGATCATCTCCTTGAGCATCTCGCGGCTGTAGCCGTTGTCCGCGGGAACGGATTCCTGCGGGTCCAGTTCGCTCCAATCCTTCAGCGGATTGCGGACGAACTTGGCGACCTTGGAGAGCAGCCGCCCGGTGTCTTCCTTGCCCATGGCGTGATGAACCCTCGTTCTTTCAGGGAAGCGAGGTGGGACTCTAGTCCCCGAACATCTTCTGCTTGAGTTCGCGGCGCTGCTGCGCCTCGAGCGAGAGGGTCGCGGTCGGGCGGGCCAGCAGGCGGCCGACGCCGATCGGCTCGCCGGTCTCGTCGCAATACCCGTAGTCGCCGTTGTCGATGCGCTGGATCGACTGCTCGATCTTCTTGAGCAGCTTGCGCTCGCGGTCGCGGGTGCGCAGTTCGAGCGCGTGCTCTTCCTCGATGGTGGCGCGGTCGGCCGGGTCGGGCACGACCACGGTGTCCTCGCGCAGGTGCTCGGTGGTTTCGCCGGCGTTGTCGAGGATGCCCTGCTTGAGGTGGACCAGCTTCAGGCGGAAGAAGGCCATCTGCTTGTCGTTCATGTACTCGGACTCGGGCATCGCGATGACCTCGTCGTCGGAGAGTTCCTCGGCCGATTTGGTCTTCCAGTTGTTGGCGAGCTTCGGGTCTTTCTTGATCGCGAGCGGCGGAGGGGGGACGAGGACTGTGGACATGGTCTGCGTAAAACTGGACTTGGCGGCCGTGGAGGCCACCGTTTGGGGCATGGATGGAACCGTCAGCGAGGACAGGCGGGCCGACACACGGCCACTGCGCACCGGCAGGCTCGGGTCCGCAACCGCCGGGGCGGGCACGGGCGCCAGGGCCGCCTTCTTGGCGACGGGAGCCGGCGCTGGAGGGGCAGCATGCTTGACTGCGGCCGCCTTTGCAGGGGTCTTGGTCGCCGCGGCTTTTTTCGCCGCAGGAGCAGCCTGCTTGGAAGCCGGGGTCTTCTTGACGTCCGGCTTGGCAGCAGGCTTGGCCTTGGCGACGACTTTGTTCACGGTGACGGGCTCCTTTGTTGGACGGGAAGACGCGCTCAATCCACTGGTGCATCCACCGTGGCGTCCGCAGAGCTTCTTTTGGGGCAAATGCGGACCCCACGTTTATAGGGTGCTCGCCGGTGGCAATCCGTGGGGTTATACCCCCGAATGCGGGCCGCAAACGCGCCTTCGTGTATGCCGGAAGTCACACTGCGCCTCATTCGAAGCGGGGTGCGACCCCCGAACAGGGGCGCGATTGTATAGAGAAGTCAGGCCCCCGGGCGTCGGAATTCACCGACATTCCGGAAAGCTACACGAGGCACTGGTCCAGGCCCTGCTCCAGGATGTCCCGCGGGAGGTCGATGCCGATGAAGACCATGCGGCTCTGCCGCGCCTCGCCCTCGGCCCAGGCCGGGCCCAGGTCGCTGCCCATGAGCTGGTGCACACCCTGGAAGATCACCTTGCGCTCGGTGCCCTGCATGTGCAGAACCCCCTTGTAGCGCAGCATGCGCGGGCCGTAGATGTTGACGATGGCGCCCAGGAAGTCTTCCAGCCGGGCCGGGTCGAAGGGCCGCTCGGCCCGGTAGACGAAGCTCTTGACGTCGTCGTCATGGTGGTGATGGTGGCCGTGGCCTTCCTGGGCATGCGAGGGGTGGTCGCAATCCTCGCCATGTTCGTGGTCATGGTCGTGCGCGTCTTCGGCCAGGAAGTCCGGGTCGATGTCGAGCTTGGCGTTGAGGTTGAAGCCGCGCAGGTCGAACACCTGGGACAGCGACACCTCGCCGAAATGCACCTTCTGCTGCGGCGCGCGCGGGTTCATGTGCTTGAGGCGGTGCATCAGCGCCTCGGTCTCCTCGGCCGCCACCAAGTCGCTCTTGCTGATGAAGATCTGGTCGGCAAAGCCCACCTGGCGGCGCGCCTCCTGGCGGTCGTTGAGCTGGTTGGGGGCGTGCTTGGCATCCACCAGCGTCAGGATGGAGTCCAGGAGATAGCTCTCGGCGATCTCATCGTCCATGAAGAAGGTCTGGGCCACCGGGCCGGGGTCGGCCAGGCCCGTGGTCTCGATCACCACCCGGTCGAAGTCCAGCAGCCCCTTGCGCTTCTTGGCGGCCAGCAGTTGCAGCGTCTCGCGCAGGTCTTCCCGGATGGTGCAGCAGATGCAGCCGTTGCTCATCTGCACGATCTGCTCCTTGGACTCGGTGACCAGGATGTCGCTGTCGATGTTCTCCTCGCCGAACTCGTTCTCGATCACGGCGATCTTCTGGCCGTGCGCCTCGCTGAGCACCCGCTTGAGCAGCGTCGTCTTGCCCGAGCCGAGGAAGCCGGTGAGGATGGTGGCGGGGATGAGGGCCATGGATGCTCCGGGAGGGGGAAACCCGAAAGTTTAGCCAGCAGGCAATGGGCCCGCTGCCGCAAGGCCTCAACCGAGTTTTCGCACCACCACCAGGCCCTTGAGGTACTCGCCCTCGGGGAACTCGATGGTCATCGGATGGTCCGGCGATGCACCCAGCCGCTCGCTGATGTAGCCGTCCACCCCAGCATCGATGCCGGCCGAGGCTACGATCTTGTGGAACAGCTCGGCCCCGATGCCGCCCGAGCAGGAAAAGGTCAGCAGCACCCCGCCCGGCGCCAGCAGCTTGAAGGCCAGGCGGTTGATGTCCTTGTAGGCACGGGCAGCCCTCTCGGCATGGGCGATGGTGGGCGCAAACTTCGGCGGGTCCAGCACGATGGCGTCGAAGCGCTGGCCTTCCTCGATGAAGCGGCGCAAGGTGGCGTTGACGTCGGCGTCCAGGTACTGGCAGTTGGCGTAGTCGAAGCCGTTGAGCTCCACATGGGCGCGGGCACGCTGCAGCGCCGGCAGCGAGGAGTCGACCGATACCAGTTCGGCACCATCCACCGCGCCCGCGGCGCGCAGCCCCCACAGCGCCGCCACCGTGAAGCCGCCGGTGTAGCAGTAGCAGTTGAGCACGCGCCGAAACTTGCGCTGCTGCGCCAGCTCGGCAAAGCGGCGCCGGCTGTCACGCTGGTCCAGGTAGAAGCCGGTCTTGTGGCCCGTGGCCACGTCCAGGGTCAGGCGCCAGCCATGTTCCTGGATGGTGAGCTCTGTGCCCTGCCCGTTGCCGCCGGCCAGCCAGCCGGTGACGGGCGCAAGGCCTTCGCGCTCGCGCCCGCTGGCATCGGAGCGCTCGTAGAAATGCTGGAGGCCGGTCTCGGCCAGCAGCGCCTCGACCAGCGCGCCCTTCCAGCGCTCGACGCCGGCCGACAGGAACTGCGCCACCAGCACATCGCCGTAGCGGTCGACGATCAGGCCCGGCAGGCCGTCGGCCTCGCCGTGCACCAGCCGCACGCCTTCGCTGGGCAGGCAAAAGAGCTGGCGCGAGCGCACCGCCTGCGCCACCCGGGCGCGGAAGAAGGCGGCGTCGATGCGCTCGTCCTCGCGAAAGCTCCAGGCCCGCGCGCGGATTTTGGACGCCGGGCTGAAGGCGGCCCAGGCCAGGAAACGGCCGTCCTCGGCCTCGACCCGCACCGTCTCGCCGGCGTCGCCACCGCCCTTGGCAATGGCCGAGTCGAATATCCAGGGGTGGCGCCGCAGCAGCGAGCGCTCCTTGCCCGGGCGCAGGCGTAGTGTCTTCATTTCTTGATTTTCTCTGCCGGTGTGGGCGCCTGTTCCGGCTTGAGGTGCGCCCGCGGATGGGCGGCATCGTAGGCCCGGGCCAGGTGCTGGAAGTCGAGCCGGGTGTAGACCTGCGTGGTGGCGATGCTGGCGTGGCCCAGCAGCTCCTGCACCGCGCGCAGGTCGCTGCTCGATTGCAGCACGTGGCTGGCAAAGGAATGGCGCAGCATGTGCGGATGCACCGGAGCCGCCAGGCCGGCCTTGCTGCTGCGCAGGCGCAAGAGCTTCCACACCGCCTGCGCCGTCAAGCGCTTGCCGGTGCGGCCGATGAACAGGGCACCCTCGGCCGAGGCCGGGTCACGCACCGCCAGCCAGGCGCGCAAGGCTTCGATGGCCTTGCTGCCCATCGGGACGGCGCGCCGCTTGCTGCCCTTGCCCAGCACATTGGCCTCTGCCTCATCCAGATCGACCCAGCCGTGCGCCTCCTTGCTGGCGTGCAGGTCCAGCCCGACCAGCTCGCTCACGCGCAGGCCGCAGCCGTAGAGCAGTTCGACCAGGGCGCGGTCGCGTGCTTCGGTCCAGGGGTCGGCCTCCGGGTCATGCAGTTCGGCCAGGCGCACCGCATCGTCCACCGCCAATGCCTTGGGCAGGGGACGGCCGGCCTTGGGCGCGTGCACGTCCTGCACCGGGTTGGATGCGATTTGCCCCTGGTGGCCCAGCCAGCGGTAGAAGCTGCGCCAGCAGGACAGCACCAGCGCGATGCCGCGGGGCGCGTGCCCTGCTCCGTGCAACTGGGCCATCCAGCGCCGGATGTGGGCGCTTTGCACCCGCTCCAGTTCGAGCCCGGCGGCGGCGACGTTGTCGGCCAGGGTTGCAAGGTGGATGGCATACAGCTCCACCGTGCGGGCCGCCAGTCGGCGTTCCACGCGCACATGCTCCAGGTATTTGTCGATCCAGGAGTAAGTGGCGACTGCGCTAGAGGTAGCCATGGAGCGCATTGTTCACGATGGCCAGCGGCTCGCGCAATGCGCTGCGTACGGTCTGCCAGGCGGCCCGGCCGCAATCGGCCGGGGCGGCGGCGTACTGCACCTCGAAGGCGCCGTCGAAGCCGATGGCCTTGGCCAGGCGCTCGACGCGCCACAGGTGGTAGGCGTCGGACACCACGATCACGCGGCGCACCCCCGCCGCTTCGAGCAGCGGCCAGGACATGGCCAGGTTCTCCCGGGTCGAGGACGACAGCGCCTCCTTCAGCAGCACCCCGGCATAGCCAGCCTGGCGCGCATGCGCGGCCATTACCTCGGCCTCGATGCGCGCGTCTTCCCGGTCCACCCCACCCGACAGCGCAAGTTGGCCCACCAGGCCGGCGCGCCAGAGTTCCACGCCGCGGTCGACCCGATGGGTCAGGCAGGGGTTGGGCCGGCCGTCCTGGTAGGCACGGTTGCCAAGCACCAGCGCGGCATCGGCCACGCGCGTCGGTGGCTGCGCGATGCGCTCCTGCGCATGTCGCCAGACGAACAAGGCCAGCGCCAACAACAGCGTGGCCAACCCCAGCGCGAGGGCCAGCAGGCCCCGATGAAGTCGAAGCCTCAAGGCCGCAGGCGCGACAGCGCCGCCGAGGCCAGGTCGGCAATGCGCTCGAGGAAGTCGGTGCCCATGTCGGCATGGAAGCGCTGGGCGTCCGGCGAAGCCAGGATCAACAGGCCGAAGGCCGGCTCCTGCGGGTCGTTGCGCAGCGGGATCATGGCCACCGACACGGCGGCGCGCGCATCACCCAGCCAGTTGACAGCATCGAAGCCGGCGTTCAGCCCGCAATAGGGCGTGGTGAGTGAAGTGGCCAGCGCCCGCACGTCCTCGGCCACGCCCTGGGCGTAGCCCTCGCCGGCGTAGTCGGCATGCACGCCCCAGACCTTGATGGCCGCCTGCGGCACCAGGAACAGGGTCTGCAGGTCGGCCGCGATCTGCCAGGGCAGGCCGCGCGGCTCGCGCGTGGTCAACAGGCCGCGCGTCCAGCGCTGCAGGCGGTCGGCGGTGAGCACGTTCTCGGTGCCGTGGCGCACCATGTCCATCAGGCGGTGCTCCAGCGCCTTGATCTTCTCGCGCAGCATCTCGGCCTGGCGCTCCTGCAGGCTGACGGCCCGGTTGCCGTGCGGGCTGGTCAGCTGCACCTGCGCCAGCAATTGCGCATGGCGCTCGAAGAAGTCCGGCGTGTTCGCCAGGTAGTTGGCGATGTCGTCTTCGGTGATGGGATTCATGGCGTGTTGTTTTGGGGGAAATGAACTCATGGCGAAGGTACCTCGATCTCGCCCTCGAAGACGGTGACGGCCGGGCCGGTCATCAGCACCGGATGGCCCAGGCCCTGCCATTCGATGGTGAGCAGGCCGCCGCGCGTCTGCACATCCACCCGCGCATCGAGCAGCCCGAGCCGGATGCCGGCCACCACGGCGGCGCAGGCGCCGGTGCCGCAAGCCAGGGTTTCGCCGGCGCCGCGCTCGAACACGCGAAGCCGCACATGGCTGCGGTCCTGCACCTGCAGGAAGCCGGCGTTGACCCGCTGCGGAAAGCGCGGATGGTTTTCGATCAAGGGGCCCCGCTGCGCCACCGGCGCGCGATCGACGTCGTCGACCAGTTGAACCGCATGCGGATTGCCCATGGACAGCACCGCCACCGCGACGAAGGCGCTGTCGGCATGGGTGCCCAGCGCCAGGTGCCACTGGTGCCAGGCGCCCATCGGCACCGGGCTCAGGCCGGCGGCGTCGAAAGGCACGCGCTCGTTCTCGAAGATGGGCGCGCCCATGTCGACGGTGACGCGGCCGTCATCGCCCATGCGCGGCTCGATCACGCCCGAGAGGGTCTGCACCCGCACCGCGTTCTTGCTGGTGAGCCCGCGCTCGCGCACATAGCGCATGAAGCAGCGCGCACCGTTGCCGCACTGCTCGACCTCGCCGCCGTCGGCGTTGTGGATCACGTACTGGAAGTCGATGCCCGCGGCCGGCGAGGGCCGCACGCTGAGGATCTGGTCGGCGCCGACACCGAAGTGGCGGTTCGCCAGAAAGCGGTACTGCTCGGGCGTCAGGCCGAGCGGCCCGGCCGATTCGTCCAGCACGACGAAGTCGTTGCCGGCGCCCTGCATCTTGGTGAAGTGGACACG
>DATILH010000205.1:0-6733 GCA_035476655.1 Variovorax sp. | reverse complement strand
CCGAGCTGTTCTTCGGCTCGCTGTTCCTGGTGGTCACCGGCGCCGTGCTGCTGACGACATATGGGGTGCTGGGGTGGTTGTACTGGTTCAGCATCCCGTTTCGCGGCATCGTGGCGGCGGGGGCGCTGTATGGGCTGGGGTTGGTGGTGCGGTTTGCTTGAGTGGGTTTGCGTACCGATGGGCTGACGCTCGTCTTGATCGCCTATTAGCGATAAGTTGCATAAATCTCCCTAAAGCGATAAGTTGCATAAATCTCCCTAAAGCGATAAAGTGCAAAAATCACCAGAAGGCGATATCCGCATGAGCTCTTTTCAGACCTTTCCCGTGACGATGTCCAGAGACCTTTCGGTTCACATCAAGTCCTTGCGCAAGGTCCGCGGCCTCACCCAGGCAGCATTGGGCGAGCGCATCGGCGTGAAGCAGGTGCGCGTGGCCGACATCGAACGAAACCCCGGCGCCGTCAGCCTCGATCAGCTGCTGCAGGTGCTGCACGCGCTGGATGCCCGGCTGTTGCTGGCCGACACGCAGGCCTACGCCACGCCCGAGCCTTCCACGCCACCTTTCGCCAACAGCACTGCGGCGGATTGGTAGGGCTGCCGCGCGATGGCATTTCCTGACCTGGCGGTCTGGATGAACGGGCAGCGCGTGGGCCTGTGGACCTGGTCGCGCAGGGGCATTCCGGCACTGCGCTACGACACGAATTGGCTGCAATCGCCCCATGCGCGGGCCTTGTCGCTTTCCTTGCCATTGCCCGCCGCGGGCGGCGACCTGTCCGGGGTGCAGGTCGAAAACTATTTCGACAACCTCCTGCCGGACAGCCGCCCCAATCGAGACCGGCTGCGCCGCCGGTTCACCGCGCGGTCCACGCGGGCAGCCGACCTGCTGGCCAGCATCGGGCGCGACTGTGTGGGCGCTGCGCAGTTGCTGCCTGATGGGGTCAGCCCGCCGCCGCACGACCGTATCGACTCGATTCCGCTCGATGAAGCACAGGTCGCCACGCTGCTGGACGACATCACCGACGATTCGCCCGCCGGCGATTCGCTGCTGGCCGACTTACGTATCTCGATCGCCGGCATGCAGGAAAAAACGGCATTGCTGCGCATCGGCGATCGTTGGCACCTGCCGCAGGGCGCCACGCCCACGACCCATATCTTCAAGCTGCCGTTGGGCCTGGTGGGCAACATGCGCGCCGACATGACGGATTCGGTCGAGAACGAATGGCTCTGCCACACCCTGCTCAGGCTGCTCGGGTTCGAAGTCGCCCCCACCGAGATCGGCCAGTTCGGCGCGCGCAAGGCGTTGATCGTCGAACGCTTCGACCGGCGCTGGATGGAAGGCGGCCGCTGGATCGGCCGCCTGCCGCAAGAAGACTTCTGCCAGGCCAGCGGCCTGCCTAGCGAAATGAAGTACGAAAGCGACGGCGGCCCGGGCGTGCGGGCCTGCCTGGCGCTGCTGGCCGCCGGCAGCGGCGCCAAGGCCGACAGCCTGCGCTTCGTCCTCGCCCAACTCGCCTTCTGGCTGCTCGCCGCCACCGACGGCCATGCCAAGAACTTTTCGATCTTCCTCGAGCGCGGCGGCGGCTACCGGCTGACGCCCTTGTACGATGTGCTCTCGGCCTGGCCCATCATCGGCAACGGGCCGAACCAGCTGAATCCGCGGCGGGCCAAACTCTCGATGGCCTTGCGGGCGACCAATGTGCATTACCATCTGCACGAGATCCACACCCGGCACTGGCAGGCGCTGGCCACGCAATCCGGCGCGCCGGATGCCTTCGACGCCATGGTGGCGCTGGTGCTGCAGGTGCCCCTTGCCCTGGAAGAGGCCGAAGCCATGCTGCCCGCCAACTACCCCCGCGGCGTCTTCGCGTCAATACGCCGTGGCATGCTTGCACAAGCCGACAAATTCGTGGCGGCGCTGCCTTAGGCTCACTCTAGAATCGCCGCTCCAGTCCGTGCGGGCGCAGCCCCGGACCATCACAACACTGTTGTACTGCCCCCTCTCTCATGCTCAAGACCGCCTCGTTTTTCCGCATCGGCCCCGAATTCACGCTTCCCACCCTTGACGAACTCGAAACGGCGCTGCAGGCCCAGCGCTTCCTGCCCTGCGGCGCCACCCAGCCCGAATCCAGCGGCTGGATCTCGCCGCGCAGCAAGAAGAGCGAGATCCTGGCCGAAAGCATCGGCGGGCGCGTGGTGCTGAATTTCTGCGTGGAAAAGCGCGCCCTGCCCTCGTCGGCCATCAAGGCGGCGGTCGAAGAGAAGATCGAGCGCTACAAGAAAGAAACCGGCCTGGAGCGCGTCAGCGCCAAGGCCAAGCGCGATTTCAAGGAAGAAGCCCTGCTCGACCTGCTGCCGCGCGCCTTCACCAAGACCGGCGCCACGCGCCTGTGGATCGACGACCAGGAAAAGCTGCTGGTGGTGGGTACGGGCAGCCAGGCCGGCGCCGACAAGGTGGTCACTGCGCTGATGGAAACCCTGGCGACCGTGCCGGGCCTCGCGCCCGCCAGCCTGGGCTTCAAGCCGATCCAGACCGAGATGTCGGCGGCGGCGGCCATGTCGCACTGGCTTTCCACGCGCGAGGCGCCGCACAATTTCAGCGTCGACCGCGACTGCGAACTCAAGACGCCTGACGACCAGAAGTCGTCGGTGCGCTACGCCCGCCACACGCTCGACATCGACGAGGTGCCGCTGCACATCGCCGCCGGCAAGGTGCCGACCTCGCTGGCGCTGACCTGGATGGATCGGCTTTCGTTCGTGCTGACCGATGCGGGGCAGATGAAGAAGATCCAGCTGCTGGATGCGGCGCTGGAAAACGTCGACAAGACCAGCGACCCCGACGAGCGCTTCGACGCCGACGCGGCCATCATCACGGGCGAGCTGACCGGGCTGTTCCCGGATTTGATCGAGGCCCTGGGCGGCGAGAGGGGTGTGGAGAAGGCCTGACAACCTAACGCGGCGCGTGCTCTTCCTGCTTCAGCTCGCGCAGCGGCGGGCCATCCCGGCGCTCGAAGACGCGCGATTGGCCCTTCCAGGGGCCGGCTCCGGGCGGGCCGATCTCGATGGCGCCGCATTCGTCCATCACCCGGGCGGCCTCGCGGGCCTGGCCTGAGGTTTCCGCGTCGACCATCAGCACCGGGTTGCCGCGGTACGGCGCCTCGGCGTAGAGGTCGACCTCGTCCGAGGGATGGTCCTGGCCGAACAGGCTGGCCAGGAAGGCGCCGTAGGAGCGCAGCGCGCTGCGGCCATGCGACTTGGCCGGCGCCGGCTTCGCCTGGCCTTCCTCCAGGTGCAGGTCTTGCGCATGCAGCCCCAGCCGCCGCAGCCTGACCACCGCTTGCTGCGCGCTAGGCGCATCCTTGAAAACGCTGATCACCGTGTGCATGGCGTTCCTTTTCGTGCGTGAGCTTCAGGCAAGGTCCGGTGCGCCGCTGCGCTGGTGCACGTGCGTCGCACCGTAGCTGCCCAGCAGGGCGCAGGCCCGCTCGCCAAGCGATGCGTCGGCCACCTCCACCAGCACCAGCGTGTTACCGCTGCTCAGGGCTTCGGAGTACGTGCGGTGGTGGCCGGCGTCGTCTTCGTTGGCGGCGTCGCCGAGCAGGCTGCTCATCAGTCGCCCCAGCAGGCCGCTGTCGCCTTCAGGGTGGACCGTTCTCGCCTGGATGCTGCTGTCCATGGCGAAGCCCGGGTCGTCGGGCCGGTGCGCCACACCCTGCGTGCCGCCGGCGGATGCGCTTTCCATGTGCAGGTCGTTGCGGTCGAAGCCGGCTTCCACCAGGCGGTCCACGGCGCGTTGCGCCTCCGCGGTGTTCTCGAATACGCTGATCACGGTTTGCATGGCAGGTCCTCGACGAAGTTGCGTCTGGGTCGATTTTTTGCGGCGGGCCGCGACCGTGGCTGTCGGGGTTGCCGGGCAATTGGGGTAGGCAGGGGCCTACGCTCTGCTGGGGTGTGACGCACGCTTCTCAGGCATGGCCGCACCGCCGCCGCACCGTTGTGCACCATCCATGTGCATTTTGTACGCAATCTATGAAAATATTGCGTACAAAGTCAGGCATGTTTGATGCATGATCGCCGTCCATGGACGCCTCATCGCCCGCTTCCGCCCCCGTGGCCGCCGGTTCCACCGCGGTGGAACTCGTCGCGCTGACCAAGCGCTTTGCCCAGGGAGCGCCCGCGGTCGACGCCATCAACCTGCGCATCGCCAGCGGCAGCTATTGCTGCCTGCTGGGGCCTTCGGGCTGCGGCAAGAGCACCACGCTGCGCATGATCGCCGGCCATGAGAGCGCCACCAGCGGCGACATCCTGCTGGAAAACCGCAACATCACCGCCCTGCCCGCCTCGGCGCGCGGCACGGCCATGATGTTCCAGAGCTTCGCCCTCTTCCCGCATCTCTCGGCGCTGGATAACGTGGCCTTCAGCCTCAAGATGAAGGGCATGGCCAAGGCCGAGCGCCACAAGAAGGCGCAAGACCTGCTGGAGCGCGTCGCCATGGGCCATCTGGCGCAACGCAAGCCCGGCGAGCTTTCGGGCGGGCAGCAACAGCGGGTGGCACTGGCGCGCGCCCTCATCACCCAGCCGCGCGTGCTGCTGCTCGACGAGCCGCTGTCGGCGCTCGACCCGTTCCTGCGCATCCAGATGCGCGCCGAGCTGCGGCGCTGGCAGAAAGAGCTGGGCCTGACCTTCATCCATGTCACGCATTCGCAGGAAGAAGCGATGGCGTTGGCCGACACCATGGTGGTGATGAACCACGGCCTGATCGAGCAGGTGGGCTCGCCGCACGAGGTGTACAACGCGCCGGCCAGCGAATTCGTGGCGCGCTTCATGGGCGGCCACAACGTGATCGAGACGCGGGCCGGCAAGGTGGCGGTGCGCAACGACCAGATGCTGATCGCGCCGGCCGAGCCCAGCGCGCCGGCCGCCGACATCGTCGGCCTGGGCGCCACCGTCACCGACGTGGAATACCAGGGCACCTATGTGCTGCTGGGCCTGGCCGCGCAGACCGCCGGCGGGCCCACCAACGTTTCGGTGATGTTGCCCGAAGCGCGCTTCGCGCAGCAGCCCTACACGCTGGGGCAGGCCGTCCATCTTTCGTGGCATGCGGCGCACGCGCTGCACCACTGATCCACACGATTCTTTTCTACACCAAGGAGCGCACCCATGTCAGACGAGAAGCAAGAACCCATCTCCGCAGGCCTGCAGCGCCGTTCGCTGCTCAAGGGCACGGCGGGCATCCTGGCCACGGGCATGGCGCCGGCCATCCACGCACAGGAAAAGATCACCCTGCGCTACCTGGGCACGGCGGTGAACCAGGACAAGGCCATTGCCGAGAAGTTCAAGGCCGACACCGGCATCACCATCCAGTACGTGGCAGTGACCACCGACGACGTGACCAAGCGCGCCGTCACCGCGCCCAACAGCTTCGACCTGATCGACACCGAGTACTTCTCGCTCAAGAAGATCGTGCCGACGGGCAACCTGAAGGGCATCGACACCAAGAAGATCAAGAACGCCGACAAGATCACCACGCTGTTCACCAAGGGTGAAGTGGCGGGCAAGAAGGTGGGCGACCAGGGCACGGCGCCCAAGAAGGTGATCTTCCTGGAAGGTGAGAAGAGCAAGGTGTTCGCCAAGGCACCGACCCAGTTCATGTCGCTCATCCCCACGGTGTACAACGCCGACACGCTGGGCATCCGTCCCGATTTGATCAAGCGGCCGATCTCTTCGTGGGCCGAGCTGCTGAACCCCGAGTTCAAGGGCAAGGCCGCGATCCTGAATATTCCCTCGATCGGCATCATGGACGCGGCCATGGTGGTGGAAGCCAAGGGCATCTACAAGTACCCCGACAAGGGCAACATGACCAAGGCCGAGATCGACCTGACGATCAAGACCCTGATCGAAGCCAAGAAGGCTGGCCAATTCCGCGCACTGTGGAAGGATTTCAACGAGTCGGTCAACCTGATGGCTTCGGGCGAGGTCGTGATCCAGTCGATGTGGTCGCCTGCCGTGACGGCTGTGCGCACCAAGGGCATCGCCTGCAACTTCCAGCCCTTGAAGGAAGGCTATCGCGCCTGGGCTGCGGGCTTCGGCGTGCCGGCCACGCTGTCGGGCAAGAAGCTCGACGGCGCGTATGAGTTCATCAACTGGTTCCTCGACGGCTGGGCCGGCGCGTATCTCAACCGCCAGGGTTACTACAGCGCCGTGCTGGAAACCGCCAAGGCCAAGATGGAAGCCTACGAGTGGGCCTACTGGATGGAAGGCAAGCCCGCATCGCAGGACATCAAGAGCCCGAACGGCGACGTGCTGGCGAAGACCGGCGCGGTGCGCGACGGCGGCAGCTACGAGCAACGCATGGGCGGCATCGCCTGCTGGAACGCGATCATGGACGAGAACGAGTACATGGTGAAGAAGTGGAACGAATTCGTCGCTGCCTGACTTGACTTAACTCCCTCTCCTTCCGGGAGAGGGCGGGGGTGAGGGCATCGGCGATGGAGGGGCCATGCGCTTGTCCACCGCCACGCCCTCACCCTAGCCCTCTCCCGGAGGGAGAGGGAATAAGACATATGAACACCTTAACTACCTCTTCTCAACGCACAACGCCCGCCTGGTGGCAGGCCAGTCCGTTCGCGGCGGTGTTCGTGGTGTTCTTTCTCATTCCGCTCGCGCTGACCTTGATGGTCAGCTTCTGGAACTTCAACGAATACGAGCTGCTGCCCGGCTTCACGCTCGGCAACTAC
>DATILH010000204.1:0-27493 GCA_035476655.1 Variovorax sp. | reverse complement strand
CGACAATAGCCGCCCTATGAAGCCCATCGCCTACACCCGCGGCCAGGCACTGCCCGGCATCCTTGCGCAACGCATCGCCATCCTCGACGGCGCCATGGGCACCATGATCCAGCGCTTCAAGCTGGGCGAGGCGCAGTACCGCGGCGAGCGCTTCAAGGACTTCCAGCGCGACGTCAAGGGCAACAACGAGTTGCTGTCGCTGACCCGGCCCGACGTGATCCGCGACATCCACGAGGGCTACCTCGCGGCCGGCGCCGACCTGATCGAGACCAACACCTTCGGCGCCACCCGCATCGCGCAGGAGGACTACAAGATGGCCGAACTGGCGCGCGAGATGAATCTCGAATCGGCCAAGCTGGCGCGCGCAGCCTGCGACAAGTTCAGCACGCCCGACAAGCCGCGCTTCGTCGCCGGCGCCCTCGGCCCCACGCCCAAGACCGCCAGCATCAGCCCCGACGTGAACGACCCGGGCGCGCGCAACGTCGGCTTCGAGGAGCTGCGCGCCTCCTACTACGAGCAGGTGGAGGCGCTGGTCGAAGGCGGGGCCGACCTGCTGCTGGTCGAGACCATCTTCGATACCCTCAACGCCAAGGCGGCGCTCTTCGCCGTCGATGAGTTCTTCGAGGCCAGCGGCCAGCGCCTGCCCATCATCATCAGCGGCACCGTGACCGACGCCTCCGGCCGCATCCTCAGCGGCCAGACCGTCACCGCCTTCTGGCACAGCGTGCGCCATGCGCAGCCGCTGGCCGTCGGCCTCAACTGCGCGCTGGGCGCGGCGCTGATGCGACCCTACATCCAGGAACTGGCACGGGTAGCGGGCGACACCTTCATCAGCTGCTACCCCAACGCCGGCCTGCCCAACCCGATGAGCGACACCGGCTTCGACGAGACGCCCGAAGTCACCTCGCGCCTGCTGCACGAATTCGCCAGCGAAGGCCTGGTGAACATCGTCGGTGGCTGCTGCGGCACCACGCCGGAGCACATTGCCGCCATCGGCGATGCGGTCAGGCCGCTGGCCGGGCGCAGCCTGCAGCACCAGCCCTTCTACCGCGAAGCCGCTTGAGGGTTTGCGCGTGCACGCCGCAAGCGCGAACCACGTTGGCATGGAAGGCGCCCTCGGCTGATTGACAGGCCGCGGGGAAGCCTGCCTCATAGGCACGAAGGAGTTTCCATGCAAAAACAAGATCGAACGCGCTCGTCCTCATGGCTGCGCGCCGGTGTTGTGGCCAGCGCGCTGGCGCTGCCGCTGGCCGCCATTGCGCAGCAGGCCCTCACGCGTGCCGGGGTCGCACTGATGGCCGGGCCGGGCAACAACTATCCTCAGGTCGCCTACCTGCACGAAGGCCAGCCGGTCGACGTGATCGGCTGCACCCAGGGCTATGGCTGGTGCGACGTGGTGCTGCCAGACGGCCTGCGCGGCTGGATGTACGCCGCCATCCTGGAGTACCCATACCAGGGCGCGCCCGTGCCCTTGCACTACTACGGCGCCGTGATCGGCGTGCCGATCGTGACCTTCTCCATCGGCAGCTACTGGGGCCGCTACTACCGCGATCGGCCCTGGTATCCCGAGCCGCGCTGGTGGGGCGGGCGTCCGCCACCGCCGCCGGTGGCTGGCTGGCGTCCGCCGCCGCCTTCGCGGCCCGACTGGCGCCCGCGTCCGGGGCCACCGCCGCCGGACTTTCGCCCGCCACGGCCGGCCTGGCAGGTCCCCGGACCGGACCATGGCATGCGCCCGCCGCGCGACCCGGGCGTGAATCCGCCGCGCCCAGGCGGGCCGGTTCCCGGCGGGCCGCCGGGGCGCCCGGCCACCCTGGGCGATGGCCGTCAGTGGGACAACAACCACCACCACCAAGGCGGGCGCCATGCCGACCGGGGCCACGGAAATCGAGATCACGGCAACCGTGGTCAGGGCGACCGCGGCCAGGGCGGTGATCGCGGCCGGGGCCATGGCGGCGGCCGGGACTGAGACCGCCCTCAGCGCCGCGCCATCAGCGCCACGAAGCGCTGCGCGCCCAGTCCCAGCGGCCGCTCCTTCGACCACACGACGTCGACCCACAGCTCCAGCTCGTTCGACAGGTTCTCGAAGGCAATTTCCACCAGCGTGCCGGCCGCCACGTGCGGCCGTGCGAGGTTGCGCGGCAGCCAGCCCCAGCCCAGGCCGGCGCTGATCAGGCTCAACGCGGCCAGCGCGTTGTCGGTACGCCAGGTGTGGCGGCCGAAGACGAAGCGCGGGTCGCTGGTGGCCAGGTCGCGCCCCGCCACCACGATCTGGCGGGTGTTGTGCAGGTGCTCCTCGCGCAGCTTGCCGCCGGCGGCAGCTTGCAGCACCGGATGCGTGGGCGCCATGACGATGGCCATGGTCTCGCTGGTCACTTCCTGAAAGCCTTCGCGCCCGTCCAGGCTGGGGCGCTCGAACACCAGCGCCAATTGGGCCCGGCCGGTGTGCAACATGAGCAGGGCGTCGGCCTGCGGCGCGGCCAGCACCTCGACTTCCAGCAGCGGGTAGTCGGCGGCCAGGGTGCTCAAGGCGCCGCTCCAGGGCGCCGCCAGCAGCTCCGGCGCAATGGCCAGGGTCAAGCGTGATTCCAGGCCCTGGGTCAGCCCCAGCGCCTGCACCTGCAGCGCCTTGAGCTGGGCATCCACCAGCCGCGCCTGCGGCTCGAGCGAGCGGGCGGCTGCGGTAGGGCGCGGTTCGCGGCCCGATCGGTCGAAGAGCTGCAGGTCCAGCTCGGCCTCCAGGTTCGCAATGGCCATGCTCACGGCCGAAGGCACACGCCTGAGCGAGCGTGCCGCCGCTGAGAAAGAGCCGTGGTCGAGTACGGCCAGAAATACCTGGAGGTTGTCGCTGGAGAGGCTCATGGTCGATCTTTCAATAAAACTGAAAGAACATGACTTTTTATATCAGTAGAAAGAACATAAAGTCCAGTTTCACCCCTGGAAATCGAAGAGAAAAGTCATGCAAGGCATCAAGCGCAAGGTCGTCTACGTCAGCCTCTACGAGGCCATCGCCATCGTGGCCGCAAGTCTTGGCTTCTCGCTGATGTCGGGCCAGGAACTGAGCCACGCAGGCCCGCTGGCGGTCGCTTGTTCGATCGTTGCAGTCGCTTGGAACATGTTCTTCAACAGCCTGTTCGAGCTTTGGGAGTCGAAGCAGGCGGTCAAGGGCCGCAGCATCGCGCGCCGCGTTGCCCACGCCATCGGCTTCGAAGGCGGGCTGGTCGTGATCCTGGTGCCGTTGGTGGCGTGGTGGCTGGATGTCTCGCTGTGGCATGCCCTGGTGATGGACCTGGGGCTGGTGGTGTTCTTCCTGGTCTACACCTTCGTCTTCAACTGGGTCTTCGACCGCGTGTTCGGCTTGCCGGCTTCGGCCCTGGGGAACGTGCAGCCGGCTTAAAATCCGCGCTCCCAAGGAGCGTTGCAGCGGTTCGATCGATCCGTCAGGCTTGGGGTCCCTTGCAACGACGCTCGCCTGATTGCGCATTTCGCAGGTGAGCCCATGACCTCCTCCACGTCCCCCGTCGTCCCCCCCATGAAGCTGTCCGGCCTGGAGCCGGTCGGCATCGGCGAGGGCACGCTCTTCGTCAACATCGGCGAGCGGACCAACGTCACCGGTTCCAAGGCCTTCGCCCGCATGATCCTGAACGGCCAGTTCGAGGAGGCGCTGGCGGTGGCGCGTCAGCAGGTGGAAAACGGCGCCCAAGTGATCGACATCAACATGGACGAGGCCATGCTCGACAGCAAGGCGGCCATGGTGCGCTTCCTGAACCTGATCGCCAGCGAGCCCGACATCGCCCGCGTGCCGATCATGATCGACAGTTCCAAGTGGGAGGTGATCGAGGCCGGCCTGCGCTGCATCCAGGGCAAGGGCATCGTCAACTCGATCTCGATGAAGGAGGGCGTGGAGCAGTTCGAGCACCACGCCAAGCTCCTGCGCCGCTACGGCGCCGCCGCGGTGGTGATGGCCTTCGACGAAAAGGGCCAGGCCGACACCTACGAGCGCAAGGTCGAGATCTGCGAGCGCGCCTACCGCATCCTGGTGGACGAAGTGGACTTCCCGCCCGAGGACATCATCTTCGACCCCAACATCTTCGCGGTGGCCACCGGCATCGAGGAGCACAACAACTACGCGGTCGACTTCATCGAGGCCACGCGCTGGATCAAGAAGAACCTGCCGGGCGCCAAGGTGTCGGGCGGCGTCAGCAACGTGAGCTTCTCCTTCCGCGGCAACGACCCGGTGCGCGAGGCGATCCACACCGTGTTCCTGTACCACGCGATCCAGGCTGGCATGGACATGGGCATCGTCAACGCCGGCATGGTGGGCGTCTACGATGACCTGGAGCCCACCCTGCGCGAGCGGGTGGAAGACGTGGTGCTCAATCGCCGCCCCGACGCCGGCGAGCGCCTGGTGGAAGTGGCCGAGTCGGCCAAGGGCGCCGCCAAGGACGACAGCAAGAAGAACGACTGGCGCGGCACGCCCGAGGCCCCGGCCACGGTCGGCCAGCGCCTGGCGCATGCGCTGGTGCATGGCATCACCGACTTCATCGTCGAGGACACCGAGGAGGCCTATCGCGGCATCCTGGCCCAGGGTGGCCGACCGCTCAACGTGATCGAAGGCCCGCTGATGGACGGCATGAACATCGTGGGCGACCTGTTCGGCCAGGGCAAGATGTTCCTGCCGCAGGTGGTCAAGTCGGCGCGCGTGATGAAGCAGGCAGTGGCCCACCTCATCCCCTACATCGAGGAAGAAAAGCGCCAGGACGAAGCGGCCGGACGCGACGTGCGCAGCAAGGGCAAGATCATCATCGCCACCGTGAAGGGCGACGTGCACGACATCGGCAAGAACATCGTCACCGTCGTCTTGCAATGCAACAACTTCGAGGTGGTGAACATGGGCGTGATGGTCCCCTGCCACGAGATCCTGGCGCGAGCCAAGGTTGAAGGCGCGGACATCGTGGGGCTGTCGGGCCTGATCACGCCGAGCCTGGAGGAGATGCAGTACGTGGCCGGCGAGATGCAGAAGGACGACCACTTCCGCGTGAAGAAGATCCCGCTCTTGATCGGCGGCGCCACCACCAGCCGGGTGCACACGGCCGTGAAGATCGCGCCGCACTACGAGGGCCCGGTGGTCTATGTGCCCGATGCCTCGCGCAGCGTGAGCGTCGCGCAAAGCCTGCTGAGCGAGCAGGCGGCCAAATACATCGGCGAGATCAACGCCGACTACGACAAGGTGCGCGAGCAGCACGCCAACAAGAAGCAGGTGCCGCTGTGGCCTTTGCCCAAGTCGCGCGCCAACAAGACGCCCATCGATTGGGCCGCCTACACGCCGACCAAGCCCAAGTTCCTTGGCCGGCGCGAGTTCCGCAACTACGACCTGACGGACCTGGCCAAGTACATCGACTGGGGCCCCTTCTTCCAGACCTGGGACCTGGCCGGGCCCTTCCCGGCGATCTTGAAGGACGAGGTGGTCGGCACCGAGGCCGTGCGCGTATACGCCGACGGCCAGCGCATGCTCAAGCGCCTGATCGAGGGGCGCTGGCTCACCGCGAGCGGCGTGCTTGGCTTCTGGCCGGCCAACACCGAGAACGATGACGACATTGCGCTCTACACCGACGAGTCGCGCGCGCAGAAGGCGCTCACCTGGTATGGCCTTCGCCAACAGACCGAGAAGCACATGATCGACGGCGTGATGCGCGCGAGCCGCTGCCTGGCCGACTTCGTGGCGCCACGCGACTCAGGCGTGCAGGACTATGTCGGCATGTTCGCCGTCACGGCAGGCCTCGGCGTCGAGAAGAAGGAGAAGTACTTCATCGACGATCTGGACGACTACTCCGCCATCATGCTCAAGGCCCTGGCCGACCGCTTGGCCGAAGCCTTTGCCGAGGCGCTGCACCACCGCGTGCGCACCGACCTGTGGGGCTATGCGTCATCCGAATCACTGAGCAACGAAGATCTGATTCGCGAGAAGTACAGCGGCATCCGCCCTGCGCCCGGCTACCCGGCCTGCCCGGACCACAGCGTGAAGCGCGCGATGTTCGAGGTGCTGCAGTGCGAGCAGATCGGCATGGGGCTGACCGAGAGCCTGGCGATGACGCCGGCGGCCAGCGTGAGCGGCTTCTACCTGAGCCATCCGGAGGCCACGTATTTCAACGTGGGCAAGATCGGGCATGACCAGTTGATGGACCAGGTGGCGCGCAGGGGGGCGAGCGAGGCGGAGTTGGAGCGCCTCTTGGCGCCCAACCTTTCTTGACCTGAAACGGCCTCAGTGGCCGCCTGAAACCACCACTGGAATCTCGGTCGCCGGCGGCGTGTTCCGGCTGCGCCCGCAGCGCACGATGCCGTCGATCATCACCATCCCCACGCCGGGGATGTCGCCCAGCTGCACGCTCTCCAGCAGCCCCGGCGCCGGCGAATGCTGCGCCTTGTCCATGAACACGAAGTCGGCCGCACGGCCCACTTCGATCAACCCGCAATTGAGCTTGCGGATGCGCGCCGTGTTGCCGGTGGCAAAGCAGAACACCAGTTCGGCCGGGATGCCGGCGATGGACGACAGCATCGCCACCATGCGCAGGATGCCCAGCGGCTGCACGCCCGAGCCGGCCGGGCCGTCGGTGCCCAGGATCACGCGGTGCGGGCACTTCAGATCCAGCGCCGCCTTGGCCGCCGCGATGGCGACCCGCTCGTTGCCGTTGTGCACGATCTCGATCGCGCGACTGCTCTTCTCGCACAGCTCGCACACATGCGCCTCGGGCAGCGCGGTGTGGCCGCCGTTGATGTGGCCGATGATGTCGGCGTCGGCCTCCAGCACCGTGTCCTTGTCGATCAGGCCCGAGCCGGGGATCGAGGGGCCGCCGGTGTGGATGGTGCTCTGGATGCCGTACTTGCGCGCCCAGGCCACCATCTCCCTGGCCTCGTAGCCGGCCTTCACCGAGCCCAGGCCGACTTCGCCCAAGAGGCCGACGCCGGCCTCGGCCAGTTCCTTGAAGTCGCTCTCGACCATGCCCTTCTCGATCACGGGCGCGCCGGCCAGCACCTTGACGCCGCCGGGGCGGAAGTTGTCGAAGGCGCGCTGCGCGGTGATGGCCAGGGCCTTCAGGCCCACGATGTCCTTGGGTCGGCCCGGCAGGTGCACCTCGCCGGCCGAGATCATGGTGGTGACGCCGCCGTTCATGGTCGAGTCGATCCAGCCGATCTGCCCCTGGCGCGGCGTCCAGTCGCCGAACACCGGGTGCACATGGCTGTCGATCAGGCCGGGGGCGACGCAGGTCTTCTTCGCATCGATGACTGTTTGCGCGCCCTCGGTGTCGCAATCCTTTTCCCTGCCGACCGCGACGATCAGGCCGTCGTTGACGACGATGGTGTCGGCTTCCAGGATCGGGCGATCGATGTCGCCCGACAGCAAGAGACCTATGTTCCGGATGACGACCTTGCCCGACTTGGCGCCGGTTGCGACTTCTGCCATGGCTTTTCTTCCTCGTGGGGTGTGGATTCCTCGTTGTTGCCCGCATCCACCGTGCGCAGCACCGTCTCGATCACGAAGCCTTCCCAGTGCGCGACGGCTTCGGGCGTTTCCAGCGGCTCGCCCAGGAAGGCGGTGAGCGTGTGCCGGTTCGAGGTGTAGAAGTAGCCGGTCGACGCGATCAGGAGGTACAGGTCGCGCGCCGCGACGTCCTGGCGGAACAGCCCCTGCGCGACGCCCGCCTCCAGGATGCCCTGGATGATGGCGATGGCATGCGATGAATACTCGCGCGCCCGCAGCGACTTGGCAATGTGCTTGCCCTTGTGCAGGTTCTCCGTGTTCAGGAGCGTCACGAATTCGGGGTTGCGCCGGTAGTAGCCCAGCACGAAGCGGATCACGGTGGTGAGCGCCTCGACCGGCCGCGACACGTCGAGCTCGATGGCCGCCTCGGCTTCGTCCATGCGCCGGTAGATCCCCTCCAGCACCGCAATGAAGAGGCCTTCCTTGCTGCCGAAGTAGTAGTAGATCATCCGGTCGTACGAATTGGCGGCCTTCGAGATCTTCTCGACGCTGCCGCCGTCGTAGCCGTACCTGGCGAACACCTTGGTGGCCGCGCGCAGGATGCTCTCCTTGGTTGCCTGCGCGGCGGCCTCGCGCACGCCGGTGCGCCGTGTCGGCGCCTTGCGTGCTGCGGACTTGGCCTCGGCCATGTTCTGTGACTTATTTTTCGGCGAAGGCGCGTTCGACCACGAAGTCGCCCGGCGTCGAGGTGTTGCCCTCCTTGAAGCCACGCCCTTCCAGGATGTGCTTGAGGTCGACCAGCAGGCCCGGACTGCCGCACAGCATCACACGGTCGTGGGCCGGGTCCAGCGCCGGCAGGCCGAGGTCGTCGGTCAGCTTGTTGGTCGCGATCAGATCGGTGATGCGGCCCATGTTGCGGAATTCCTCGCGCGTTACCGTCGGGTAGTAGAGCAACTGCTTGTCGATCATCTCGCCCAGGATCTCGTGCTTGGGCAGGTGGTCGGTCACCAGGTCGTGGTAGGCCAACTCGTCGATCTGGCGCACGCCATGCACCAGGATGACCTGCTCGAATTTCTCGAAGGTCTCCGGGTCGCGGATGATGCTCATGAAGGGCGCCAGGCCGGTGCCGGTGCCGAACAGGTACAGGCGCTTGCCCGGCAGGGTGTAGTCGATCAGCAGGGTGCCGGTGGGCTTGCGCCCCACGATGATGGTGTCGCCCACCTGGATGTGCTGCAGCTTCGAAGTGAGCGGGCCTTCCTCGACCTTGATGCTGAGGAACTCCAGGTGCTCCTCGTAGTTGGGGCTCACGATGCTGTAGGCCCGCAGCAGGGGCTTGTTGTTGACCCTCAGGCCAATCATCGTGAAGTGGCCGTTGGAGAAGCGCAGGGCCGGATCGCGCGTGGTGGTGAAGGTGAACAGACGGTCGGTCCAGTGGTGGACGCTCAGGACGCGTTCTTCGCTGAAGGCACTCATACGGATTTCAGGTCGGTTGGTGGATGGGCGGGGTGCAAGACGCATGCCCGGAAACGGTGCGCAAACCACGCGGGTGGCGCCGTCCGGGCCCCGACCCCACGATTGTCGCGCCTTCGCGAAGACGCCTGGAAAATCACCATTGCATGCCCCCGGTCTGTTTGCTACATTGCACCTTAATGTAGTGAACGCAACATGAACGTGTAGTGAATGCTACACACACGGCCCGCCTCTTGCAAGTCTGTCTGCACCACGAGAAAAGCCCGCGATGACCGAACACACCAAGACCGATGGCCTGCCCGGCATGGACATGCCGGTGCAAGCCGATACCGAGCTGCGCAGCGCCCCGCGCAACGAGCGCATGAGCGCCGCCAAGATCGAGTGCAACGCCTGCCCGGTGCTGTGCCAGATCTCCGAGGGCCGCACCGGGGCCTGCGACCGCTATGCCAATCAGGGCGGCGCGCTGGTGCGAATCGACCCGGTGGTGCTGCTGCGCCGGGCGCTGGTCCAGAACGAGGCGCCGGCGCTGGTCCCCTTCGCCAAGGACGCCTCGGACCCCGCGTCCGCCCCCGACTGGAGTGGCGACCTGCTGCATGCCGACGAGGTCTTCGTCACCGGCGTCGGCTCTTCCACGACTTACCCCGACTACAAGCCGGCGCCATTCATCGTCGCGTCCCAAGCCAACGGCGTCGACATGGTGACGGTGGTGACCGAGGGCATCTTCAGCTACTGCAGCTTCAAGGTGAAGATCGACACCGACCGCTTCCTGGGCGCCGAGCAGGCCAATGTGCGCTATCGGGGCGAGGTGGTGGGCCATGTCACCACCGCCGAATACGGTTCGCAGATGCTGTCGCTGGGCGGGGTGCACCACCTCACCGGCGGCAGCAAGAAGGAAGGCCGCATGACGGTCGAGCTGATGCAGCTCCTGGGCAACAAGAAGCCGGTGGAATGCACCATCGACGGCGGCGCCAGCCTGGTGGTGCAGGCCGGCCGCGCACCCATCGTCAACGGCGTGGAAGAGCAACGCATGCGGGTGGGCTGCGGCTCGGCCGCGGTGGGCATCTTCGCGCGCCAGCTGGCCGGCCATGCGGACGAGGTGGTGGTGGTGGACGACCACATCACCGGCGTGCTGACCGAGCACCAGGCCGGTCGGTGCCTGGACATGAAGCCCTCGGGCATCCAGATGCGCGGCCGCAAGTCGACCCCCGGGCGCTACTTCCAGGTGGCCAACCCGGGCAATGGCTGGGGCGGCACCGACATCGACGATCCGCTCTCCATCATCGAGGGCTGGGAGGAGGGCGTGGCTCGCCCGGGCCTGCGGCTCTTGATGACTTCCACCACCGGCGAGCACGCGCAGTGGTATGTGCTGGACGAGGCCTTGCGCCCGGTCGAGCAGCCCATGCCGCCCGATGTGCAGCGTGTGGTGGAGCGCATCGGCGAGAACTGCGAGCCGTCCCTGTGCACCGTGCTCTTCCTGGGCGGCGCCGGCGGCAGCCTGCGCGCCGGCGTCACCGAGAACCCCGTCCTGCTCACGCGCGCCATCAAGCGTGCGCTGGTCAACGTGACCTGCGGCGGCGCGCCGGCCTATGTGTGGCCGGGCGGCGGCATCACCGTCATGGCCGACGTGATGCGCATGCCGGACATGAGCTTCGGCACGGTGCCGACCCCGGCCATCGTCGCGCCCATCGAGTTCAGCATGCGCATGGCCGACTACGCCGCGCTGGGCGGCCACATGGAGCATGTGTTTTCGCTGGAGCAGGCGCTGGCGCGCGGCGCCTGGCACAACGACGGGGCGCCGCTGGCGCGGCGCTGGGCCGCTGTCGACCCGGCCAACCCCTGGCCTCTCGGTCACGCGCCGATGCTGGGCTGAGGGTCAAGCATGGCCGCGGAACGCAACCCACTCGACGGCGGGCGCTGGCATTGGCAGCACGGCCCGATCGACATCGTCGTGCAGGCCGAGGGCGAGGCTGGCGCGGTGGCGCAGGCGCATGAAGCGGCATGGCAGCGCTTTCGGGGCGTGCTCGATGAACTGGTGGGCGAGCTGCGCTTGCTGCGACAGCCAGTGGGCGAGACGCACGCGCTGCGCGGGCCGGTGGCGCAGCGCATGTGGCGCGCCTGCTCGGCCGTGCGCGCGGCCACGGCGGGCGCGCCCTTCATCACGCCGATGGCGGCAGTTGCCGGCTCGGTGGCGCAGGAGATGATCGCCTTCTACCAGCGCCCCGGCATCGCTCGCGCCTGGCTCAACAACGGCGGCGATATCGCGCTGCACCTGGCATCCGGACAGTCGGCCCGCGTCGGCGTGTTCTCCGACCTGGCGCGCTTCGATCCCCTGCGCGACAACGGACCGCTCGATATCGACGGCCGCTTCGAGATCCGCGCGGACATGCCGGTGCGCGGCATCGCCACCAGCGGCTGGCGCGGCCGCAGCTTCTCGCTGGGCATCGCCGACAGCGTCACCGTGCTTTCCGCCAGCGCCGCGCAAGCCGATGCGGCCGCAACCCTGATCGCCAACGCGGTCGACGTGCCCGACGCCGGCATCCATCGCCAACCTGCCAATCAATGCAAGGACGACAGCGACCTCGGCGACCTCCCCGTCACCGTCGATGTCGAGCCGCTCGCGCCGCTGCAGGTGCAGCGCGCACTCGATGCGGGCGTGCGCTGCGCCGAGGCCCTGAGGCTGGCCGGCCTGGTGTGGGCGGTGGCGCTGGCTTGCCAGGGGCAATGGCGCGTGGTGCAAGGCGTATGCTCGCAAGCGCTCGAAAAAGAGCGCGCGCCGGCACCCGCAGTTGGTTCAGTATTTGCTTAATGAAAAGCAAGGCTTCCCACCCATGATCGAAATTCGCCGCGTGTTCACCCAGGTCGAACACATCCACCACGAATTCGGACCGCGCGCCGCAGCGCCGCTGGTGCGCGGCGCCATCGGCGCGGTGCTCACCAACCCCTACGCGGGGCGCTACGAACCCGACATCCTGCCGATGATGAAACTGCTCGACCCGGTCGGTGTCGACATGGCGCACCGCCTGCGCGATGCGATGGATGTGCCGGTGGAACGCATCGCCACCTACGGCAAGGGCGCCATCGTCGGCGCGGCCGGCGAGCTGGAGCATGGCGCGCTATGGCATGTACCCGGCGGCTATGCAATGCGCGAGCTGCTGGGTTGGAAGGGCGACCGCGATGCCTATCGCCAAGGCAAGGCCGAGGAAAAGACCGGCCAGCCCGGCAATGCGCTGTCCATCGTGCCTTCGACCAAGAAGGTGGGGCCGCCGGGCGCCGCGCTCGACGTGCCGCTCACCAACATCAACGCCAGCTATGTGCGCGGCCAGTTCGACGCGATCGAAGTGCGCGTGCCCGGTGCGCCGGCCGCCGACGAGATCGTCTTCATCCTGGCGATGAGCACCGGCTACCGCGTGCACGAACGCGTCGGCGGCCTGCGCGCCGAAGACATTTCCAAATGGGACGGCTTGAGGTGAATGCGATGACAGCGAACATTCGGAAGTTGATCGTGCAGGTCGATGAGACGCGCCTGGAAATGGGCCGGAGCGTCAACCCGCCGACGCGTCGCGCGGTGGCCATCGCGGTCATCGAGAACCCTTACGCCGGCCGCTACAGCGAGTCGCTCGACGAGCTGATCGCCATCGGCGAGGAGCTCGGCGGCCTGCTCGGCCAGAAGTGCGTCAAGGCCCTGGGCATCGCGCCCGGCGAGGCGCAGAGCTACGGCAAGGCCGCCATCGTCGGCGAAGCCGGCGAGCTCGAGCACGCGGCCGCCATCTTGCATCCCAAGCTCGGCGCGCCGCTGCGCGTGGCGGTGGAGAAGGGCGCCGCGCTGGTGCCCTCGGCCAAGAAGCGCGGCACCCTGGGAACCGCCATCGACGTGCCCCTGGGCCACAAGGACGCCGCCTTCGTGCGCAGCCACTTCGACGCCGTGGAGGCACGTGTCTGCGACGCGCCGCGCGCCAACGAGATCGTGGTGGCAGTCGCTGTCACCGACAGTGGCCGCCCGCTACCGCGCATCGGCGGCCTGCAGGTCAGCGAAATCAAGGGTGAAGACGGGCTGCGCTGAGCCGCTCGGACACCCAGAATTCATTTCTTTTCGTTTCCAGTAGAACCCCTAGGAGTCCCTCGATGAAGCACCTGCGTCATGTCTACAGTGCAGCCGCGCTCGCCTCGCTCGCCACTGCCTTCATTCCCGCGCATGCGCAGGGCGTGATCAAGATTGGCGAGCTCAACAGCTACAAGGCGCAGCCCGCCTTCCTCGAGCCCTACAAGAAGGGCATGGAGCTGGCCGTGGACGAGATCAACGCCAAGGGCGGCGTCAACGGCAAGAAGATCGAGCTCGTCACGCGCGACGACAACGCCAACCCGGGCGACGCGGTGCGCGTGGCCGAGGAGCTGGTGGCACGCGAGAAGATCGACGTGCTGACCGGCACCTTCCTGTCGAACACCGGCCTGGCGGTGGCCGACTTCGCCAAGCAGAAGAAGTTCTTCTTCCTGGCCGGCGAGCCGCTCACCGACAAGATGACCTGGCAAGGCGGCAATGCCTACACCTTCCGCCTGCGCCCGGGCACCTACATGCAGGCCGCGATGCTGGTGCCCGAGGCCGCCAAGCTGAAGAAGAAGCGCTGGGCCATCGTCTATCCCAACTACGAATACGGGCAGTCGGCGGTGGCGGCCTTCAAGAACCTCCTGAAGGCGGCGCAGCCCGATGTGGAGTTCGTCGCCGAGCAGGCGCCGCCGCTGGGCAAGGTCGATGCGGGCGCGGTGGTGCAGGCGCTGGCAGATGCCAAGCCCGATGCCATCTTCAACGTGCTGTTCGGCGCCGACCTGTCGAAGTTCGTGCGCGAGGGCAACACCCGGGGCCTCTTCAAGGACCGCACCGTGGTCAGCGTGCTGACCGGCGAGCCCGAATACCTGGACCCGCTGAAGGACGAGGCGCCCGACGGCTGGATCGTCACCGGCTATCCCTGGTACGGGATCCAGACGCCGGAGCACAAGGCCTTCCTGCAGGCCTACCAGGACAAGTTCAAGGACTATCCGCGCCTGGGCTCGGTGGTGGGCTATTCGATGATCAAGTCGGTGGCGGCCGGCGTCGAGAAGGCCAAGAGTACCGAGACGGCCAAGCTGGTGGAGGCCTTCAAGGGCCTGCAGGTCGACACCCCCTTCGGCAAGATCACCTACCGCGGCCTGGACCACCAGTCCACCATGGGCGCCTTCGTCGGCAAGACCAAGAACGAAGGGGGCAAGGGCGTGATGGTGGACTACTCCTATCTCGATGGCGCCAAGTTCCAGCCGAGCGAAGCCGAAGTCAAGAAGCTTCGCGCGGATTGACCAGTGCCATGAAACGATCGTCTTCGCGGGGAGCGCCGCGGAACCGGCTTTGCCGGGCCGCCGGTGTTGCCCCCTTGAGGGGGTCCTGGGCTACACGAAGTGAGCCGATGCGGGGGTGGGCGTGAGCTTCTCGGGCTTCATCGTTCAGTTGCTCAATGGGCTGGCGGGTGCGTCCTCCATGTTCCTGGTGGCGGCCGGGCTGTCGCTGATCTTCGGCGTTACCCGCATCGTCAATTTCGCCCATGGTTCCTTCTTCATGGTGGGCGTGTATGTGGCCTACACCCTGGTCGAGAAGCTGGGCACCGGCATGGGTTTCTGGCCGGCATTGCTGGTGGCCGCCGTGGCGGTGGGCATCCTGGGCGCGCTGATCGAGATGACCTTGCTGCGCCGCATCTACAAGGCGCCCGAGCTGTTCCAGCTCCTGGCCACCTTCGCCCTGGTGCTGGTCATCAAGGACGCGGTGCTCTACCTGTGGGGGCCGGACGAACTGCTGGGCCCGCGTGCGCCTGGTCTGTCGGGCTCGGTCCAGATCCTGGGCCGCCAGTTTCCGGCCTATGACCTGTTCCTGATCGTGGTCGGCCCGGTCGTGCTGGGCCTCCTGTGGCTGCTGCTCACCCGCACCCGCTGGGGCACGCTGGTGCGCGCCGCCACGCAGGACCGCGAGATGGTGAGCGCGCTGGGCGTCAACCAGGCCTGGCTCTTCACGGCGGTGTTCGCGCTGGGTGCCATGCTGGCCGGCCTGGGCGGCGCGCTGCAACTGCCGCGCGAACCGGCCACCCTGGAGATGGACCTGCACACCATCGGCGCCGCCTTCGTGGTGGTGGTGGTGGGCGGCATGGGCTCGATCCCCGGCGCCTATGCGGCGGCGCTGCTGATCGCGGAGATCAAGGCCGTCTGCATCTGGCTGGGCGTGGTCGAGGTCTTCGGCATCAGCATCTCCTTCTCCAAGCTCACCTTGGTGGTGGAGTTCCTGGTGATGGCCGTCGTGCTGGTGGTGCGGCCCTGGGGCCTGTTCGGCAAACCGCAGGCGCCCAGCCGCTACGTGGGCATGCAGGAGGAGCCGTTGCGCAAGCCGGGCCGGGCCTACTTGGCGGCCGCAGCGGCGCTCGTGCTGGCCCTGGCGGCGCTGCCGGCCCTTGCGGCCGATTCGCCCTACACCGTGGTGCTGGCCATCGACCTGCTGATCGCCGCGCTCTTCGCCGCCAGCCTGCACTTCATCATGGGGCCGGCCGGCATGCACTCCTTCGGCCACGCGGCCTACTTCGGGCTCGGGGCCTACGGCGCGGCCCTCCTGGTGCGCGCCAGCGGGATGCCGATGGAGCTGGCGCTGGTCGTGGCGCCGCTGGTCGCGGCGATCGGCGCGCTGGTCTTCGGCTGGTTCGCGGTGCGGCTCTCGGGCGTGTACCTGGCGATGCTCACCCTGGCCTTCGCGCAGATCACCTGGGCCATCACCTACCAGTGGGACAGCTTCACCGGGGGCAGCAACGGGCTCACGGGTGTCTGGCCCTCCGCATGGTTGTCGAACAAGAGCGTTTATTACTACGTCACCCTGGTGCTCGTGATCGCCGGCATCGTCTGGCTGCGCCGCATCCTGTTCTCGCCCTTCGGCTACACCCTGCGCGCGGGCCGCGACTCCTTCCTGCGCGCCGACGCCATCGGCATCGACGTCAAACGCATGCAATGGAGTGCCTTCGTCATCGCGGGGGCCGCCGCTGGGCTGGCCGGTGCGCTCTTCGCCTTTTCCAAGGGCAGCATCTCGCCCGAGTCGCTCAGCGTAGGCAAGTCGGTCGACGGACTGGTGATGGTGCTGCTGGGCGGTATCCAGACCCTGGCCGGACCGGTGGTGGGCGCCGTCACCTTCACCTGGCTGCACGACACCGTGGCGCGCAACACTGACTACTGGCGCGCCATGCTGGGCGCCATCATCCTGATCCTGGTGCTGCTGTTCCCGCATGGCATCGCCGGCTCGCTGCGGCTGCTGGCGCAGCGCGTGCGGGGCACCCAGCCCGCGACGCTGGGCCCAAAGGTTGCGGAAGGGCAATAAATGAAACTGCTTGGCTTCAACAGTGCGGCCCCGGGGATTGGCCCGCTGGCGCGCGCGGGGCAACCTGTTAGGCTTCGCGCCGGCAAATCCGGGCTTCGCCGCCTGGGATCGGAAGAAGAAAAGCGCCGCGGCTTGCCCCGCCGCGCACAAGGAACAACCCAAGGTGTCGTCGAAGCTCGGTCGTTTGTGGGAAAAGCTGGTGATCCGGCTCGCGCAGTCGATCATGAACCGGCGGGGCTACGAGGGCGTGCCGATGGTGGTGCTCGCGGGGGACTACATCTCGCTGAAGATCATGGTCCAGGGGCGCTTCGAGTACCAGGAGATATCGGCGCTGGAAAAGCATGTGTTCCCCTCGCTGGACCGCAACTCGCACTGCCTGGACATCGGCGCGAACATAGGCAACCACTGCGTGGCCTTTGCGCCATGGTTTGCCACGGTGCAGGCACTGGAACCCAATCCGATCGTGTTCGACGTGCTGAGCCTGAACGCCAAGTTCGCCGGCAACATCATGGCGCACCAGGTGGGCGCTTCCGACCAGGAATTCATGGCGACCGCGGTGCTCAAGCCGGGCAACCTGGGCGCCACCAAGATCACCGAGGACAAGTCGAGCGAGGGCAAGACCATCGAGTTTCGCTGCGTGCGGCCCGACAGCTACCTGCCGCCGGAGGTGGTGGACAACATCTCCTTCGTGAAGATCGACGTCGAGGGGCACGAGTACGAGGTGATGCACGGCTGCGAGCGCATCCTGAAGGCCAGCCATCCGGTGGTGGCCTTCGAGCTGCTGCGCAAGGACTTCGACCAGAACGGCAAGCGCGTGGTCGAGCTGCTGCGCCAGCATGGCTACGACCATTTCTACACCTCGAGCGGCGACGGGCTGGAGCGCATCCACGACTTCACGAAGCGCAACTACAAGATGATCCTGGCCGCAACGCGGCCGCTGCCCTAGCGCCTGCACGTCCGCAACCGGGCGAAGGAGGCCGCGCATGAGCCTTCTTCGTGTTTCCGATCTGGGCAAATCCTTCGGCGGCGTGAAGGCGGTGGACGGCATCAGCTTCGAGCTGTCGGCGGGCGAACTGCTGGCCCTGATCGGCCCCAACGGCGCCGGCAAGTCCACCACCTTCAACATGGTCAACGGCCAGCTCAGGGCCGACCAGGGCAGGATCCTGCTCGACGGCGAGGAGCTCATCGGACGCAAGCCGCGCGAGATCTGGCGCAAGGGCGTGGGACGCACCTTCCAGATCGCCGAGACCTTTGCTTCGCTCACGGTGGTGGAGAACGTGCAGATGGCGCTGCTCTCGCACGACCATCTCCTGTTCTCAACCTGGCGCCGCGCGTCCGATCACAAGCGCGATGAGGCGCTGGCATTGCTCGATCAAGTCGGCATGAAGTCGCAAGCCGATCGGCCCTGCAGCGTGCTGGCCTACGGCGACGTCAAGCGCGTCGAGTTGGCCATTGCCATGGCCAACAGCCCCAAGCTGTTGCTGATGGACGAGCCCACCGCCGGCATGGCGCCCAAGGAGCGCAACTCGCTGATGGCGCTGACCAAGCAATTGGTGATCGATCGCGGCATGGCGGTGCTCTTCACCGAGCACAGCATGGACGTGGTCTTCGCCTACGCCGACCGCATGATCGTGCTGGCCCGCGGCCGCCTGATCGCGCAGGGCAAGCCGCTGGAGATTCGCGACCATCCCAAGGTGCAGGAGGTGTATTTTGGCACCGGCAAGACCTTTGAACCCAAGCCTGTGGGAGCCATTGCATGAGCGATAAGCTGTTGCTCGAAGTCAAGGCCTTGTGCGCCTGGTACGGCCAGGCGCAGATCCTGTATGACGTCGACCTGCAGGTGGCGCGCGGCGAGGTGGTGGCGCTGATGGGGCGCAACGGCGCGGGCAAATCCACTACCTTGAAGGCCATCATCGGCATGCTGGCCAAGCGTCGCGGCGCCATCCGCTTCCTGGGCCACGACATCAGCAAGAGCGAGCCGCATGTGGCGGCGCGCCTGGGCCTGGGCTTCGTGCCGGAAGACCGGCGCGTCTTCACCGACCTCACCGTCACCGAAAACCTGGAAGTGGGCCGTCAGAGCGCGCGCCAATGGAGCGACGGCAGCGCCGCGCCGCTGTGGACGCCCGAGCGCCTGTACAAGCTCTTTCCCAACCTGGGCGAGATGCCCCATCGCCCGGGCGGGCGCATGAGCGGCGGCGAGCAACAGATGCTCACCGTGGCGCGCACCCTGATGGGCAATCCCTACCTGGTGCTGCTGGACGAGCCGTCGGAGGGCGTGGCGCCGGTGATCGTCGAGCAGATGGCCAACATGATCATCGAGCTCAAGCAGCAGGGCGTGAGCATCCTCCTGTCGGAGCAGAACATGCACTTTGCCGAGCTGGTGTCGGACCGCGCCTATGTGCTGGAAAAGGGCCAGATCCGCTACCAGGCCTCGATGGCCGAACTCGCCGCCAACGACGAGGTGCGGCGCAACTACCTGAGTGTCTGAGGTCCTTCTTCATCCAACGAGGAGTCGTTCATCATGAGCCAGTTGCAACGCCGCACCTTCCTGCTTTCCACCGCCGCCCTCGGCCTCGTCGGCGGCATCGGCATGCCGGTCAGCGCCTTCGCCGCCGGCAAGCTCAAGCCCGGCGCCAAGGCGGCGCTGATCGTGGTCGACGTGCAGAACTGCTTCATCGACGGCGGCACCCTGCCGGTCAAGGGCGGGGCCGATGTCGTGCCGGTCATCAACAAGCTGGCGGGTGCCTTCGAGAACATCGTGGTCACGCAGGACTGGCACACGGCGGGCCATGCCTCCTTTGCCAGCACGCATTCGGGCAAGAAGCCCTTCGAGACGGCCAAGCTCAGGTATGGCGACCAGGTGCTGTGGCCCGACCACTGCGTGCAGGGTTCGGACGACGCCGCCCTGCACAAGGATCTGAAGCTGCCCACCGCGCAGGTCATCATCCGCAAGGGCTTCCACAAGGACGTGGACAGCTACTCGGCCTTCGAGGAGGCGGACCGCAAGACTTCCACCGGGCTGGCGGGCTACCTCAAGCAGCGCGGCATCAACGCCGTGTACGTCACCGGCCTGGCCACCGACTTCTGCGTGGCCTGGACGGCGATGGACGCGCGCAAGCTGGGCTTCCAGGTCTACGTGGTCGAGGACGCCACCCGCGCCATCGACCTCAACGGCTCGCTCGCCGCCGCCTGGAAGCAGATGGCCGCCAAGGGCGTCAAGCGCATCCAGTCCGGCGACATCGAAGGCGCCTGAAAGCACAAGACCCGATGCCCGTGCTCGCGCTCACCGTCAACGCTCGCGCCGTCGAGCGCGAGGTGCCGCGCGAGGCCTCGCTGCTGCACCTGCTGCGCAACGACCTGCAGCTCAACGGCCCCAAGTACGGCTGCGGCCTCGGGCAATGCGGCGCCTGCACCGTGTGGGTGGATGGCGTGGCAGCGCGCGCCTGCGTCATTCCGGCGCATGGCGTGGCTGGCCGCAGCATCACCACGCTGGAAGGCCTGGGCACGCGCGACAAGTGGCATCCGGTGCAGCAAGCCTTCGAGCAGGCGCAGGCGGCCCAGTGCGGCTACTGCCTCAACGGCATGGTGATGCAGGCGGCGGCGCTGCTGGCGCGCGAATGCCAACCCAGCGAAGAGCGGATCCGCGAAGAGCTGTCGGGCAACCTGTGCCGATGCGGCACCC
This sequence comes from Variovorax sp., assembly GCA_035476655.1. Classification (GTDB taxonomy): domain Bacteria; phylum Pseudomonadota; class Gammaproteobacteria; order Burkholderiales; family Burkholderiaceae_C; genus Variovorax. Next base: position 7,495 of record DATILH010000204.1, on the reverse strand, counting down.
ATGTCGAGATCCTGAAGGCGGTGCTGGCCGCCGCCGCGGCGGGGAAACAGACGGCGTGAGCCCCCGCCGCGCCGAGCAGCCGAAGACCCGCGCCGAATTCCTGGCCGCGCAAGGCGTGCTGCTGGTCGTGCGCGAGACGCCGCCGGCCGCGCCGCCAGTGCCGGGCCAGCCGGCCGCCGTGCCCGCCAATCCGGCCGAAGGCCCGGAGGTCCTGCTGGCCCTGTGGGACGACGGCAGCATCACCGCACTCAATGGCCATGTCGACCTGGGCACGGGCCTGGCCACCGCGCTGGCGCAGATCGTCGCCGAGGAACTCGATGCACCGCTCTCGCAGGTGCACATGGTGCTGGGCGACACGGCGCGCGCGCCCAACCAGGGCGCCACCATCGCCAGCGCCTCGATCCAGATCCATGCCCAGCCGCTGCGCGTTGCCGCGGCGCAGGCGCGGGCCTGGCTGGTCGAGCGCGCGTCTGAACAGCTGGGCGTGCAGCCGGCGCTGCTGGAGGTGCGCGATGGCCGCATACACGCCGGCGAAGACCATGCCATCGGCTTCGGCACACTGCTGGCCGGCCAGCGCGCGTTGCTGCAACTGGCTGTCGAGACGCCGCTCAAGCGCGCCGAGGACTACCGCATCGTCGGCACGCCGGTGCCGCGCGTCGACATCCCGGCCAAGCTCGCCGGCGAGACGGCGTTCGTGCACGACATGCGCCTGCCCGGCATGCTGCATGGCCGCGTGGTGCGGCCGCCCTATGCGGGCGCCGACCACGGCGACTTCATCGGCAACACGCTGCAGTCGGTGGATGAAGGCTCCATCGCCCACATCCCCGGAATCCGTGCGGTGGTGGTGATCCGCGATTTCGTCGGCGTGGTGGCCGAGCGCGAGGAGCACGCGGAACAGGCCATGCGCGAACTGCGCATCAGTTGGAAGCCTTGGCCGGGCATCGCGCCGCTCGATGATCTGGCCGGTGCCCTGCGCGCCAATCCGGCCACGCAGCGCCTGCTGGTGGACGAGGGCGATGTCGATGCGGCCCTGCAAACCGCCGACCAGCCCATGTCGCGCAGCTACGTCTGGCCTTATCAGATGCATGCCTCGATCGGGCCTTCCTGCGCGCTGGCCGAGTGGCAGGACGCGGGCCGTCTGCGGGTGTGGGCCGGCTCACAGAATCCGCATGTGCTGCGCCACGATCTGGCACGGCTCATGGGTCTGGACGAGCTGGCGGTCGAAGTCCGGCGCATGGAAGCGGCCGGTTGCTACGGTCGCAACAGCGCCGACGACGTGGCTGCAGACGCCGCGCTGCTGGCACGTGCGGTTTGCATGCCGGTGCGGGTGCAACTCACGCGCGAGCAGGAACATGCCTGGGAGCCCAAGGGCGCGGCCCAGCTCATGCAGATCAATGGCGGGCTCTCGGCCGACGGCAGCGTGGCGGCCTACGACTTCGAGACCTCCTACCCCTCGAACGGCGCACCGACCCTGGCGCTCCTGCTCACCCGCAGCATCGAGCCGACGGCGCAGGCCTTCGAGATGGGCGATCGCAGCGCGCGGCCGCCCTATGCCTACGAGAACCTGCGGGTGAAGGTCAACGACATGGCGCCGATCGTGCGCGCCTCCTGGCTGCGCGGGGTGTCGGCCCTGCCCAATTCCTTTGCGCACGAGTCCTACATCGACGAGATTGCCACGGCCGCCGGGGTCGATCCGGTGGCCTTTCGTCTGCGCCACCTGCAGGATCCGCGCGCCGTGGAGCTGGTGCAGGCCACCGCGCAAAAGGCCGGCTGGCGCATGCGTACAGGCCCCCAGGAGAACGCCGATGGCGGCTTGGGGCCGGGCGGGGACATCCTGTTCGGCCAGGGCTTCGCCTACGCCCGCTACGTGCACAGCAAGTGGCCCGGCTTCGGCGCCGCCTGGTCGGCCTGGGTCGCTGACGTCGAAGTCAACAAGAAGACCGGCGAGGTGCATGTGCGCCGCGTGGTGGTGGGCCACGACGCCGGGCTGGTGATCAACCCCGCCGGCGTGGAGCACCAGATTCACGGCAACGTGTTGCAAGCGACCAGCCGCGCGCTCAAGGAGAAAGTGCAGTTCGCGCCCCAGCCCACAGGCGTGGTCGCCAGCCGCGAGTGGGGCAGCTACCCGATCCTCAACTTCCGCGAAGTGCCGGTGATCGAGGTGCTGCAGATGCCGCGACCGGGGGAAGAGCCGCTGGGCGCCGGCGAATCGGCCTCGGTGCCGGGCACGGCGGCCATCGCCAACGCGATCTTCGATGCCACCGGCGTGCGCTTGCGTGCGCCGCCTTTCACGCCCGAAGTCGTTCGCGCCGCACTGAATCCCTTGCCGGCGCCGCCCGAGGCGCGGGTGGACTCGGCTGCCCTGGCGCGGCCACCGCCCGACGCACCCTGGCCGCGCCGCCGCGGCCTCTGGGCCGGCATCACGGCGCTGCTCGTGGGCGCCCTGGGCGCCGTCGCCGGCCTCATGGGCTGGCGCGCGGCCATCGCGCCGGTCACGCTCAGCGCACCGATCTACAGCGAAGCCACCATCGAGCGCGGCCGGGTGCTGGCCGCGCTGGGCGACTGCGCCGTCTGCCACACCGCGCCGGGCGGTGCGCGCAATGCTGGCGGCCGCGCCATGGAGACGCCTTTCGGCACGCTGTACAGCACCAACCTCACGCCCGACCCCGAGACCGGCCTGGGCCGATGGTCGTTCAGCGCCTTCCAGCGCGCCATGCGCGAAGGCATCTCGCGCGAGGGCCATGCGCTGTACCCGGCCTTCCCCTACACGGCCTTTGCCAAGACCGGCGACGACGACCTGGCGGCCCTGTATGCCTACTTCATGGCGCAGCCGCCGGTGCGGGCGCAGACGCCGGCTTCGCAGCTGCGCTTTCCCTTCAGCATCCGCCCGTTGATGGGCCTGTGGAACGGGCTGTTCCACGACCCGACGCCCTACCAGCCGGCTCCGGCACAAAGTGCCGAGTGGAACCGCGGCGCCTACCTGGTGAACGGCTTGGGCCACTGCGGCGCCTGCCATACGCCGCGCAATGCGCTCGGCGCGGAGCAGGGCGGCAGTGCCTTCCTCTCCGGCGCGATGGTCGAGGGCTGGGAGGCGCCGGCGCTCACCGGCTTGGCCTCCAAGTCAGTCGTTTCCTGGACTGCCGACGCGTTCTACGAATACCTGCGGCGCGGCCACAGCGCGCAGCACGGCATCGCCGGCGGCCCCATGGCCGACGTGGTGCGCGAGTTGCAGGCGGTGCCGGATGAAGACATCCGCGCCATGGCGACCTACCTCGCCTCTTTCCAGCCCGAAGTGACGCCAGCCCAGGCCGAGCACAAGGCCCGCCAGGCCGTCGCAACGGCCCAGCTGGGACAGCCTGCGCCCGGCGCGGCGCAACGCCTGTTCGACGGCGCCTGCGCCGCCTGCCACCACGATGGCAACGGCCCCACCTTGCTGGGCGTGAACACCCCGCTGGCGCTCAACAGCCAACTCACCAGCGGCCGCCCCGACAACCTGCTTCGCACCATCCTCGAAGGCGTGCGCGACCCTGCGACGCGCGACGTCGGCTTCATGCCGGCCTTTGGCGACGCGCTGGACGATGCCCAGATCGCCCAACTGGCGCAGTACATGCGTTCGCGCTTCGCGCCGCAGGAGCCGCCCTGGCCGGACTTGCTGCACAGCGTGCGCCGCGCCCGCGGGCCCTAGCCCTGCGGCGGAAACTCCGGATGGCGCGGCAGAGCGTCGGCGAACTCCACCCAGGCCAGGTGCCTGGAATGCCAGTAGTGAAATTGCGGCGGCAGCGCATCGGGCTCGTCCAGGCTGCCGATGGTCAGGTCCACGAGGCCGGGGATGTAGTCGGCGGTGAACGAGATCTGCGTGCCGCAATGCGGGCAGAAGCCGCGCCGCGCCTGCGGCGACGAGGCGTAGGTCTTAGGCTCGCCGCTGAAGCGCACCTGCTCCTGCGTGTACATGGCCCAGGCGACGGCCGGCGCCGCATTGGCCCGCCGGCACATGCTGCAGTGGCAGATGGCGGTCATGATCGGCTCGCCGCTCAGCCGGTAGCGGATGGCGCCGCACTGGCAGCCGCCTTCGAGTTCCGTCGTCGACATGGTGTTCACTCCTTGGGGCAGATGCACATGCTGCGCTGCGCCTCCTGACAGCGTCCTGTCAGTAGGCGCCATCCCGTAGGATCGCGCCTTGTGCCGCTTGCACGCCATGGAGACATTCTCATGAAAGCGACCCTCACGCCTGCACAAAGCCTTCCGCGCGATGCCGATCGCGCCACGCTGGTCGGGCGCCTCTGGCAACCGGGCATCGGCCCGACCCTGGTCGCGCTGCACCAAGGCGGGCTGCATGACATCACGCGCATCGCGCCCACCGCCAGCGAACTGCTCGAGCATGCCGACTGCGCGCAGCGGGTGCGTGCCGCGCTGCAGGACGGCAGCGCGCCACGCATCGCCGCACTGGACGCCGCGCTTCGCAACAGCGATGAAGCTGCGCGCGACGCGGCTCAGCCCTGGCTGCTGGCGCCCTGCGACCTGCAAGTGATCAAGGCCAGCGGGGTCACCTTCGTGGAGAGCCTGCTGGAGCGCGTGATCGAGGAGCAGGCGCGCGGCGATGCCTCCAAGGCCGAGGCGATCCGCGCTGCGCTCTCCGGCGTGCTGGGCGACAACCTAGCCGGCATCGTGCCAGGCTCGCCTCAGGCGGCCAAGGTGAAGGAGGTGCTGATCGCCCAGGGCGCCTGGTCGCAGTACCTGGAAGTGGGCATCGGCCCTGACGCCGAGATCTTCACCAAGGCGCCGGTGCTCTCCAGCGTGGGCACGGGCGCGGACATCGGCATCCATGCCAAGTCGGTCTGGAACAACCCGGAGCCGGAGGTCGTGCTGGCCGTCAACAGCCGCGGCCAGACGCTGGGCGCGGCCCTGGGCAACGATGTGAACCTGCGCGACTTCGAAGGTCGCAGTGCCCTGCTGCTCGGCAAGGCCAAGGACAACAACGCCTCCTGCGCCATCGGCCCCTTCATACGCCTGTTCGACGCGCAATTTGGCATCGAGGATGTGCGGCGCATCACCGTGGGCCTGCGCGTGCAGGGGCCGGAGGGCTTCGTGCTGGAAGGCAGCAGCTCGCTGTCGAAGATCAGCCGCGATCCCCTGGACATCGTTTCGCACGCCATCGGCGCGCACCACGACTACCCGGACGGCCTCATGCTGTTCCTGGGCACTATGTTCGCGCCCACGCAAGACCGGCACGGTCCTGGCCAGGGCTTCACGCATGAAGTGGGCGATGAGGTGCTGATCTCGGCGCCCGAGCTGGGCGCGCTGGTCAATCGCGTGGTCCACTCCGACCAGGCGGCGCGCTGGGACTTCGGCATCGGCGCGCTCATGCGCAACCTCGCCCAGCGCGGGCTTCTTTGACGATGAGGCGTGTGGTCATGAATGCAATCTGTTGCGTGTGTCGCGCGCTTGTTTTGCGTTTGAGTGGACTAGTTCTTTGGGCACATTTGCAAACAAGCGCAAAGCGCTGGCGCTTGCCTGTGGCGCCGCCCCTCAACCCGCTTGCTTGAGCGTGCGCCGGTACTGCACTGCCTCGGCGATGTGGCTCGTTCGCACCGTGTCGCTGGCCGCCATGTCGGCGATGGTGCGCGCCACCTTCAGCGCGCGATGCGTGCTGCGTGCCGACCAGCCGAGCTTCATTGACGCGTTGCGCAGCAGCGTCCGTGCGCTGGCGTCGATGGCCGCGTGCTGGTCGATCTCGGCGCCCTGCAGCGCCTGGTTGGGCTTGCCCTGGCGCGCCAGGGAAAACGCGCGGGCGCTTCCGACGCGCTCGCGGATCGGGCCGCTGCCTTCGCCCGGCGGCGCCTCGAGCAGTTCCTGCGGCGCAATGGCCGGGACTTCGATGTGCAGGTCGATGCGGTCCAGCAGAGGCCCGCTCAGCTTGCCCTGGTAGCGCGCGATCTGGTCGGGGGTACAGCAACAGATCTTGTGCGGCGAGCCCAGGTGGCCGCAGGGGCAGGGGTTCATCGCCGCCACCAATTGGAAGCGGGCCGGGAAGTGCGAGCGACGTGTCGCTCGCGCGATGCGGATCTGGCCGGTTTCCAGGGGCTCGCGCAGGGCCCTCCAGCGGCCGGGGCGAACTCTGGAAATTCATCGAGGAAGAGAAACGCCGTGATGGGCCAGCGACATTTCGCCAGGGCGCGGCGGGGCGCTGCCGCCGACCAGCGCCGCCGCTGTGATGCGGCGCCGCGGTCGGCCGCTGCATCCAGCGCTCCGGCGAGAAGCGTCCGCACAGGCTGGCGACGGCGGCGCTTTCCAGGTCCTCCTGCGCGCTCGTGGGCGGCAGCAGACCGGCAAAGCGGTGCGCCAGCATCGACTTGCCGGAGCCCGGCGGTCCCATCATCAGCAGGCTATGGCCGCCGGCGGCGGCAATCTCCAGCACGCGCTTGGCGGCCGCATGGCCTTTCACGTCAGCCAGGTCGTCGACGGCGGGCGCCGCGGCTGGCGCACAGGGCTGTGCCTGCGCCCAGCCGTCGATGTCGGTCACCGACGGCGCGGCATCCGCCGGCAGGAACTGCCCGACCACGTCCAGCAGATGCCGCGCGCCGTAGACCTGAGCGTCCGCTACCAGGGCGGCCTCCCGGGCGCTGGCCGCCGGCAACACCAGTCGCGCCTGCGTCTGGCCTGCGCCGGGGCGCGCCAAGGCCATGGCCAGTGCGCCGCGCACCGGCCGCAATTCACCCGACAACGACAGTTCGCCCGCAAACTCCCAACCCGCCAGCCGCGCCGCGTCGACCTGCCCGCTGGCCGCCAGGATGCCCATCGCGATGGGCAGGTCGAAGCGGCCCGAATCCTTGGGCAGGTCGGCCGGCGCCAGCTTGACGGTGATGCGCTTGTTGTTGGGGAACTCCAGACCGGCGTTCTGGATGGCGCAGCGAACCCGCTCGCGCGCGCTTCCTTGACCTCCACCTCGGCAAGACCGAGCAGCGTAAAGCTCGGCAGGCCGTTCGCCACATGCACCTCAACGGTCACTTGTGCGGCTTCCAGGCCCAGCAAGGCGCGGCTTTGCACCAAAGACAGACCCATGCTCCCTTTCCTCCCCAAGTTGGTGCGCGCTTGTGGCGCAGCCAAAGGCATCTTGTATTTTTTTCAGTCCCAGTTCGCGCTTCGTGCCCGCAAACGTGAATGCATTGACACACTTTGGCACGCTCCCTGCTTTGACGTGGTTTCAACACCACCACCAAATCGAGGAGTCCCCCGAATGATGCACCGTAAATCCGTCTTGGCATGGGCCGCGCTGGCCACCGCGCTCAGCGTTTCGCAATCCGCGCTGGCGCAGACGGCTGCCCCGGAGACCTCGCCGCTGACGGCCAACGTCACCCTGACCACCAACTACAAGTTCCGCGGCCAGGACCAGGACGTGCTGGGCAGCAACGGCAACTTCAAGACCTCGGCCGTCAAGCCCGCCATCCAGGGCGGCTTCGACTACGCCCACGAAAGCGGCTTCTACATCGGCAACTGG
>DATILH010000203.1:0-11612 GCA_035476655.1 Variovorax sp. | reverse complement strand
CCGGATCGATCTGGCGATGCGATACGAGCAACGATAGGGCAATCCTCGAGCCTCCTACAAGGGCACCGCAAGGCAGATCCCCGACTCTAGAGCGAGGCAGGCCCGTGACGAATCGATGAAGTGCTGGTAACCAATCCGCGGATATGAGTCTGATTCATCGTCGCTGCAACGCTCGTGTCGCATCACCCGATCGATCACCCAACACAAAAAACCAAAACCATGCAGTGACGCTATTGACAGCGGCGACCATATGAGGAGGCTGTCGGGCTTTCCAAGCTCGCCAATGCTGGTGCGATCCGAGACAATTGCGGCAGTGCATTCAGGACTGCTTTGCGATGAGCCGCTTCGTTCCCGTCGACCGAGACACTGCCTACCTCCTGCCACCGTCGGTGGACGAGTGGTTGCCGAGCGATCACCTGGCGCGCTTTGTTGTGGAAGTCATCGACCGGCTCGATCTGGATGACCTCGTCAAGCAGTACGCGGGCCGCGGCTCTGCCGCGCATCATCCGGCTGTCCTGCTGGGGTTGCTGGTCTACGGCTATGCCAACGGCGTGCATTCGAGCCGCAAGATCGAACGCGCGACCTACGACTCGGTGGCGTTTCGTTATGTGGCGGCCAACACGCACCCCGACCATGACACGCTCGCGACGTTCCGGCGGCGCTTCTTGAAGGAAGTCGAGACGTTGTTCGTGCAGGTGCTGGTGCTGGCGCGCGAGATGAAGTTGCTCAAGCTCGGCCACATCGCGCTCGACGGCACCAAGATCGGCGCCAACGCGAGCAAACACAAGGCGCTGTCCTGGGCCCACGCCAACAAGATCGAAGCGCAGCTGCGCCATGAGGTGCAGACCCTGCTGGCGCTGGCCGAGAAGAGCGACCGCGCAGCCAAACCCGAGGGCATGGACCTGCCCGCCGAGATCGCCCGCCGCGAGGATCGCCTGAGCGCCATCGCGCAGGCCAAGGCCAAGATCGAGCAACGTGCACTCGAACGCTTCAAGGCCGAGCGACAGGAGTTCGAGGTCAAGCAGGCCAGGCGCAAGGCCCAGCGCGACGCAGGCAAGAAGCCCCGTGGCAAGGATCCCGAACCGCCCGAGGCAGGCCCCAAGGAGGGCGACCAGGTCAACCTGACGGATGCAGAGTCACGCATCATGCCGGTGTCTGGCGGGGGCTTCGAGCAGAGCTACAACGCGCAGGCTGGCGTGGACATCGACACGATGATGGTGATCACTGCGCACGTGACGCAGGCGTGCAACGACAAGCGAGAAGTGGTGCCCACGCTCGAGCAGATTGCGCAGCTACCCGCGCAGTTGGGTGCGGTGCAGACGCTCGTGGCCGACAACGGCTTTTACAGCCACGCGAACGTGCTCGCCTGCGCGCAGGCGGGGATCGAGCCGCTGCTGGCGATCAAGCGAGAGTCGCATCACGAGCCGCTGATGGATCGATTTGCTGGCGACCCGAGCGCGCCGCAGACGAGGGAGCCGGTCGCCAACATGGTTCACCGGCTATCGACGCAAGCAGGCAAGGGCCTGTACAAGATGCGCAAGCAGACGGTCGAGCCGGTGTTCGGCATCATCAAGCGCGTGATGGGCTGGCGCCAGATGAGCATGCGCGGGCTGCTCAAGGCCCAAGGTGAATGGAACCTCGTGACCATGGCTTGGAACATCAAGCGCATGCACGTCCTGCGAGCCACTTGAAGGAAACAAGTGCGCCCCGATCACGCAAAGATCGAGTCGCCGCGCGACCCAATGCGCCCCCACAACACCTCGGCAACCATCAGGGGTGCTCATTCAGCCCGAGGCGATCCAAAAACCTTCGTCGTTGCCAACATTCAGACTCGTTCGAGCTCAAGTCCGACGGCCTCCTAGAACGAGACGCATGCATATGACTTGACGCGGAGAACCGCTTCTTGCTTGAACTGTGCCTTGTATGACGATGCAGACGAACGTGCTGCGAATCATGTGCCGAGGGACTCGATGGCGGCGTTTGGCATGAGCTGCGTGACCCGGCTTTTCAGGGCACGTCAGCTCGATGATAGGCCTAGTGGCAGGCCGCTGCCACTGGCGGCGCGCTCACCGTCTGGATGAAGTGCGTCAGCGCCTCGACCTGTGGGATATGGATGTCGCGCCGGGCCTTGTCGGTGAAGCGGATCACGTCGCCGCGGGCCAGGCGTGAGAATGCGCGGCTGACCGATTCGAGCGTCATGCCCAGGTAGTTGCCGATCTCGGCGCGCGTCATGCGCAGGGTGAACTGGTCAGTGCGCAGGCCGCGTTGGTCCAGCGCGTCGGCCCAGTAGCGCAGAAAGCCGGCCACGCGTGCATCGGCCGGCAGGGTGCACAGCGACAGCAGCGAGTCATGGTCGCGCGTCAGTGCCCGGCTCATGGCGGCATGCAGGGCGGTGAGCAGGGCCGGCGTGCGCAAGCCGGCCTGCAGCAGAGCGTCGTAGCGGATCGCCCAGACCTCGCCGGTGTCCATGGCCACGACGTCGCAGCCGTAGTGGCCGCTCCCGATGCCGTCCAGCCCCATCCAGTCGCCCTTGAAGAGCAGCGCCACCACCTGCTCGCGCCCTTCGCCGGAGAGGTTGATCATCTTGAAGAAGCCCGTGTTCACGACATAGAGGCAGCCGAATTCCTGGCCCACCGGTACACCGTATCGCCCGCATGCACCAGGCGCTTGTCGATCGGCAGGCTCTGCTGGAGCAGCTGCAGCATGCCGGCAATGCTGCGCACGTCAAAGTTCTGGGGCGTGGTGGTGGGGATCGCTTCGGTCATCGCTGGCTCCGGGTAGGGAATGAAGGCAAGCGTAGGAAGGCACTGCAACCGGCCGGCGACACCCGGCGGGACTTGGGTAACAGTGCGTGAATGGGTTGTGTCCGCAATGTGTCTTTCCTCGGAGACGCGCTTCCTTTGATCGGGATCAAACGCCCGTGAGGCCGAGTGCCTACCGTTGCGTAGTGCACTCCGCTCTTTTGCCATCCCCATTGCGGCAGCAGCCCGTGGCCGCCGACATCCTGACCTTGTTCAGGACGGCCCGGCACATCCGCATCGAGCTGCGTGTGCGCCCCTCCTTCCAGCCACTGCGCGGGAAGAACCTGGCGCTGCTGATGGCATGCCCGCCCGGCCCCGAGTCGGCACTGCTGCAGGCCGCCGCCGCCCAACTGGGGGCCCGGGTGGCGCTGGTGCGCTACACCCATCGCGCCGACGCCCAGGCGCGAGACATCGAGACGCTGGCCAGCGCCCTGGGCCGCATGTACGACGCCATCGACTGCGAATCCTTGCCGGCGCCGGTGCCCCAGGGAATTTCCCGCTGTGCCGGCGTGCCGGTCACCGAAGCTTTGGGCAGCGAGCACCACCGGGTATGCGCCTTGGCCGACCTGATGACCCTCTACGAGCATTCGCTGCCGGCGCAGGCACCGCTGTCGATCCGCCTCCTCGGTGACGCGGACACCTCGCGCGCCCGCGTCTTCCTGGCGGCGGCACGCGACATCGGCTTCGACGTGCTGGCCACCGACAATGGCCGCGCGGCCCGCAACGACGCCACCTTCGTGGTCGACGCGATGCACACCGCACGCTGGCCGCTTCAGGCGCGCGGCGCCGAGCTGGACGAGGCCCGGCGCGCCGACAACCACCTGCGCCTGATCCAGGCCGTGTTGCTCGACGCCATGGCCGGGCAGCGGGGCTAGAAGTCACCCTCTCGCAAGCCGCCCGCCGCGCCTAGGTGGAACACCAGCTCAGCAACTGCCGCTCCAGGTCCATCCACAGCGCTTGCAGCGCCAGCAGCACCAGCAGGAGGCCCGCCACGCGCTCGCCGCGCGCCCCGCCGCCCCAGGCCCGCAGCCGCCACAGCAGCCAGGGCGCGCAAGCCAGCGAGAAGGCGCTGCCCAGCGCGAACAGCAGCATCGCCGCGGCACCCGTCGACACGCCATTGGCCAGGCTGGCCATGGCCAGCGCCGAGTACAGCAAGCCGCAGGGCATCAGTACCCACAAGGCGCCGGCGACCAGCAGGCCGAGGCCAGAATGGATATGCGGACGCAGGCGCGCCGCTGCCGCGCGGCCCAGTGTGTGCGCCCATGCCGGCTGCCGGCCGCGCACCAGCAAGGCCAGGCCCCAGGCGAGGATGCCGGCGTGCAGCAGCACCCACAACGGCCGCAGTGCCGCATGCTCGCCTGCCAGAGCCAGCGACTGCACGGCAGCCGCCACCACCGCGCCGGCCACGCCATAGCTGGCGGCGCGCCCGGCATGGAAGACCAGGGTGGCGCCGGCGGCCGGTTCACGCACCAGCCGGATGGTGCCGGCAACCGGAGCACCGCACATGGCCACGCAGTGGGGCCCGCCGAGCAGCCCCAGCAGCCCGGCCGTGGCGAGCAGTTCCAGCTGCATCAGGCCACACGCGAGAAGCGCGCCAGGTTGCGCTCGGCCTGCAGATGGCGATCGAACACCATGGCGACAGCGCGCACGAAGTACCAGCCCAATTGCGTCACTTCCAGTTCGTGATCGCCCAGCTTCACCAGGCCCTGCGCCACCAGCGGACCGAGGGCTGCCAACTCGGGCGTGAAGTGGTCGACGAAGTCGACCCGGTGGGCCTGGCCCATGGCCCTGAAGTCCACCTTGCCCTGGCACATGATGGCCATGATCACCTCGCGCCGCAGCAGGTCGTCGCGGGTCAGCGCCAGGCCGCGCTCCACCGGCAGCCGGCCCTGGTCCAGCTGGTCATAGTAGGCCTGCAGCGTCTTGGCGTTCTGGCTGTAGGTGGCGCCGATGCGGCCGATGGCCGACACGCCGAGGGCCACGAGGTCGCAGTCGGGCTGCGTGCTGTAGCCCTGGAAGTTGCGATGCAAGCGCCCTTCCCTCTTGGCAATGGCCAGCGCATCGCCGGGCAGGGCGAAGTGGTCCATGCCGATGTGCACATAGCCGGCTGCTCCGAGCGCGGCGATTGCGTGTGCCAGCATCTGCATCTTGTCGGCCGCAGCCGGCAATTGCGCCGAGTCGATGCGTCGCTGTGCCTTGAAGCGCTCGGGCAGGTGCGCATAGGCGTAGAGCGCGATGCGGTCGGGACGCAGCTCGCAGACCTGGGCCAGGGTGCGGTCGAAACTCTCCACGCTCTGGCGCGGCAGTCCATGGATCAGGTCGACGTTGATCGAGCGAAACCCGAGCGCACGCGCCGCCGCGCACAGCTCGAACACACGCGCCGCCGGCTGTACGCGGTGGATGGCCAGTTGCACCTCGTGGTCGAAATCCTGCACGCCGAAGCTCAGTCGGTTGAAGCCCAGCTCGGCCAGCGTCTGCAGGCGCATCACGTCGACGGTGCGCGGATCGACCTCGATGGAGCATTCGGCGTCGGGCATCAGCGCGAAGGCGCGCTGCAGCATCTCCATCAGCCGCGCCAGCTGCGCGTCGTCCAGGAAGGTCGGCGTGCCGCCGCCCAGGTGCAACTGGCCGACGCGTGCGCCGCGGCCGAGCTGCTCGGTCAGCAACGCGATCTCGCGCTCCAGGTAGTCCAGATAACGCACCGCCCGCTCCGGGTGGCGAGTGACGATCTTGTTGCAGGCGCAGTAGTAGCAGAGCGATTCGCAGAAGGGAATGTGGACGTACAGAGACAGTGGAGCGCCGCCCCCGTTCACACGCCGCTGGCGCAGCGCGTGCACGAATTCCTGCGCACCAAAGGTCTCGACGAAACGGTCTGCCGTCGGATAAGAGGTGTAGCGCGGCCCAGGCGCGCCGAAACGCTGCAGAAGCACGGCCGAAACGGGCGGCGCCGCGGCCGGGGCAGTGGCAGGATGGGTGAGCATGGTCTTCACTCCTCTTGTTTGGCCGGCCCACTCGGGGCGGACAGGAAGGCCAGGGTGAGCGCGCTCGAGGCCGCCGTCAGCGCCCAGAACGCAAAGAAGCCATAGGTGTAGACCGCCTGGCGCGACAGCTCCAGGCCCGCTCCGCCCCAGCGCAGGTCGCTCGGGTCGACCAAGGCGAACACCAGCAGCTCCAGCACGCAGGCCAGCAGGAAGCCCGGCCACAGCACCGACAGCCAGGTGCGCATATTCATGGGCGCTCCTTGGTCCGGCCGCCTTGTGCAAGAGGCAGGCTCGTGCCGGGCGTCATCGCGTGATTGCGACCCGCCTGCGCTGGCGCCAGCGATCGCTGGGTCGGCGAATCCAGCACGCTGTCGGGCGTCTGCAGTGCAATCCAGACGGTGCCCAGCCCGGCCAGGACGACGCAGGCGGGCAGCCCGATCACGAGCCACATCAGCGGGAACTTCCACCACGGTGCATCGGTTTGCGAGTTCATGGTCATTTCCTTGGGAAGCGAGGCTTCAGCGCGGCACGAGGAACACCGCCTTCTCCGACACCTGTGCGCTGCCATCGGCATCTCGCACGTCGAGGTAGACGGGATGGGAGCCGGCCTGGACCTTTTCGGCCGGCACGCGCAGATGCAGCACCACCCAGCGCGCGGCGGCCGGGCCGACCTCGATGGGTTGCGCATCGGCCACGCGCAGGCCGGCGAGGCCCCGTGCCTCGACGAGGTAGCTTTGCGGCCGCTCGGTGGCGTTCATGATCTGCAGGCGGTAGACGTTCTCGAGCTGACCGCCCTCGACGATGCGCGCCAGCGCGGCGCGATCGCGCACCACGTCGACCTTCAGCGGCGTGCGCGCCACCAGGCTGAAAATGAGGACACCCGCCAGCACCAGCAACACCGCGCTGTAGACCAGGACACGCGGACGCAGCACGCGGCGCAGGGTCTGCGCGTGGCTCCAGGAGCCGGCCAGGCTGTTCTCGGTCGCGTAGCGGATCAGCCCGCGCGGCAGCGCCATCTTGTCCATCACCGTATTGCAGGCATCCACGCACAGCCCGCAGCCGATGCATTCGTACTGCTGCCCGTGCCGGATGTCGATGCCCGTGGGGCACACCTGCACGCACAGGCCGCAGTCGATGCAGTCGCCCAGTCCCATCGCGCGCCCGTCCTGCCCGCGGGCGCGAACGCCGCGCGGCTCGCCGCGGGCCGGGTCGTAGCTCACGATCAGGGTGTCACGGTCGAACATGGCGCCCTGGAAGCGCGCATAAGGGCACATGTACTTGCACACCTGCTCGCGCATGAAGCCCGCGTTGCCGTAGGTGGCCAGGCCGTAGAAGAAGACCCAGAACATTTCCCAGGAGCCCATGCGCGTCTGCAGGAATTCCAGGCTGAGCTCGCGGATCGGCGTGAAGTAGCCGACGAAGGTGAAGCCGGTCCACAGGCCGATGCCCAGCCACACGATGTGCTTGAACCATTTCTTCACCAGCTTCTCGAGAGAAAAGGCCTCGCGGTCGAGCCGCATGCGCGCGCCACGGTCGCCCTCGATCTTGCGCTCCACCCACATGAAGATCTCGGTGTAGACCGTCTGGGGACAGGTGTAGCCGCACCACAGGCGCCCCGCCACCGCGGTGAAGAGGAACAGCGACAGGGCCGACAGCACCAACAGGCCCGACAGGTAGATCAGGTCCTGCGGATAGAGCACCCACCCGAAGATGTAGAAGCGGCGCGCGGCCAGATCGAACAGCAGCGCCTGCCGCCCACCCCAGGGCAGCCAGGGCACGACATAGAAGAAGATCTGCGTGGCGAACACCATCGCCCAGCGCCAGCGTGCGAACTTGCCGTCGATGCTGCGCGGGTAGATGCGCGGCGTGGCCTCGTACAGGCGTGATCCCGCGTCCGGCGCCACCGGCACGATCGGGATGGTCTTGCGCGGCCGCGTCGCCTCGGTCATGGCTTCAGGGCGCCGGCTTCACTGCAGGCTGCTGTGCGAGCGGCTTGTTGGACAGGCCCCAGACGTAAGACGCCACCACCCGGATCTGCGCCTCGGTGAGCCGCCCGTCTTGCCCGGGCATGACGTTGTGCCTGCCGCGATTGATGATGGCGACGATCGCGTCCTCGCCAAAGCCGTGCAACCAGATGTCGTCGTTCAGGCGCGGCGCGCCCAGCGCCGTATTGCCGACGCCACCGATGCCGTGGCAGGCCGCGCAGGCCGAGAACTTCGACTTGCCCAGCCCGGCGCGCACCGAGTCGGTCGACCGGCCGGACATGCTCAGCACGTACTGCGCGAGGTTGCGCACGTCTTCGGGCGTACCCACCGCCGCCGCCATCGGCGGCATGTCGCCGGCCCGGCCTTTGGCGATGGTCTCGATGATCTTGTCGGGCGTGCCGCCGTGCAGCCAGTCGGTGTCGCTCAGGTTCGGGAAGCCCTTGCTGCCGCGGCCATCGGAGGCGTGGCACAGCGCGCAGTTGTTCATGAAGATTCGCTCGCCGATGGCAACCGCCTTCGGGTCGGCCGCGATCTGCTCGACAGGCATCGCTGCGTAGCCGGCGTAGACCGGCGCCAGCGCCTGGTCGGCCTGCGCCACCTCTTGGCGATACTGGCCGTCGGCGCTCCAGTCGAACTTGCCATTGAAGCTGCCCAGGCCGGGGAAGAAGGCGAGGTAGGCCAGCCCGAAGACGATGGTGATCACGAACAGCCCGACCCACCACAGCGGCAGCGGGTTGTTGGCCTCGCGCAGGTCTTCGTCCCACACATGGCCGGTGGTGTTGTCGTCGGAGGCTGCCACCTTCTTGCGCGCGGTGAGCCACAGCAGAAGTGCGCAGGCCAGGATGCCGGCCACGGTGGCCAGCGCGACATAGTTGGCCCAGAAGGCGTTGACGAAATCGCTCATGACGGGCGTCCTCTCAGTCCTGTTCCAGCGGAAGCCGGGCCGCCTCGTCGAAGCGGCGCGTGTAGGTCCAGCCGACGATGCCCAGGAAGACGACGAAGCAGGCCACGGTGGCGATGATGCGAAGGGTGTTGAGGTCCATGAGAGCTCTCCTTGTTACTTCAACGCCAGGCCCAGCGACTGCAGGTAGGCCACCAGGGCCTCCATCTCGGTCTTGCCCTCCACCGCCTTGGCCGAAGCCTCGATCTCGGCGTCCGTGTAGGGAACGCCGACACGCCGCAGCGCGCGCATGTGGGCCGGCAGCGCGGCGGCATCGACCCGGTTCTTCTCCAGCCAGGGATAGGCCGGCATGTTCGATTCGGGCACCAGGTCGCGCGGGTTGTTCAGGTGGATGCGCTGCCATTCGTCGCTGTACTTGGCGCCCACGCGCGCCAGGTCCGGGCCGGTTCGCTTGCTGCCCCACTGGAAGGGGTGGTCCCAGACGAACTCGCCGGCCACCGAGTAGTGGCCGTAACGCAGGGTCTCGGAACGGAAGGGACGGATCATCTGCGAGTGGCAGCCATAGCAGCCTTCGCGCACGTAGACGTCGCGGCCGGCCAGCTGCAGTGGGCTGTTGGGCACCAGGCCCTGGACGGGCGCGGTGGTCGAACGCTGGAAGAACAGCGGCACGATCTCCACCGCGCCGCCGATGGCGACCACCAGCAGGATCAGCACGATCATCAGGAAGTTGTTGGTCTCCACCTTCTCGTGCGTGAAGCCGGTGGTGGTGTGCTCGTTGGATGTGGACATGAAGCTGTTCCTCAGGCGGCCGGCGACACCGCGACGGACGGAATCTGTGCGTGGGCGGAGGAGCCCGAGATCGCGGTCATCCAGATGTTCCAGGCCATCAACAGCATGCCGCCCAGGTACAGCAGGCCCCCGGCCACACGCACCAGGTAGAAGGGATATGTGGCCTTGACGCTCTCGACGAAGGTGTAGGTGAGCGTGCCGTCCAGGTTGATGGAGCGCCACATGATTCCCTGCATCACGCCGGCAATCCACATCGCTGCGATGTACAGGACCACGCCCAGGGTGGCGATCCAGAAGTGCAGCTCGATGGCCGGCACGCTGTACATCGTGGCGCGGCCGTACAGGCGCGGCACCAGGTAGTACAGCGAGCCCATCGTGATGAAGCCAACCCAGCCCAGCGCGCCCGAGTGGACATGCGCGATGCCCCAGTCGGTGTAGTGGCTGAGCGCGTTGACCGTCTTGATCGACATCATGGGCCCCTCGAAGGTCGACATGCCGTAGAAGGACAGCGACACGATCAGGAAGCGCAGGATCGGGTCGGTGCGCAGCTTGTCCCAGGCGCCCGACAAGGTCATCACGCCGTTGATCATCCCGCCCCAGCTGGGCGCCAGAAGGATCAGCGAGAACACCATGCCCAGCGACTGGGTCCAGTCCGGCAGCGCGGTGTAGTGCAAGTGGTGAGGGCCGGCCCACATGTAGGTGAAGATCAGCGCCCAGAAGTGCACGATGGACAGCCGGTACGAGTACACCGGTCGGCCTGCCTGCTTGGGGATGTAGTAGTACATCATCCCGAGGAAGCCGGCCGTGAGGAAGAAGCCGACCGCGTTGTGGCCGTACCACCATTGCACCATCGCGTCCTGCACGCCGGCGTAGGCCGAGTAGCTCTTCATCCAGCCGGCGGGCACGGATGCGCCGTTGACCACGTGCAGCAGCGCCACCGTGAGGATGAAGGCGCCGAAGAACCAGTTGGCCACGTAGATGTGGCGCACCTTGCGCCTGGCGATAGTGCCGAAGAAGACGATGGCATAGGCCACCCAGATGACGGCGATGGCGATGGTGATCGGCCATTCCAGCTCGGCGTATTCCTTTCCGCGTGTGTAGCCCAGCGGCAGGCTGATGGCGGCCGCCACGATCACCGCCTGCCAGCCCCAGAAGACGAAGGAGGCCAGCCGCGGCATGAACAGGCCCACCTGGCAGGTGCGCTGGACCACATGGAAGCTGGTGGCCATCAGGGCGCAACCGCCGAAGGCGAAGATCACCGCGTTGGTGTGCAGCGGCCGCAGGCGCCCGTAGCTCAGCCACGGGACGCCGAAGGTGAGGTCGGGCCAGGCCAGTTGCGAGGCGATCACCACGCCGACCAGCATGCCGACCACGCCCCAGAAGACCGACATGAGCGCGAACTGGCGCACGACGGTGTCGTCGTATACCGCTGCGGGAGGATGGGAAGCCTGCATCGTGGTGCCTCTTGTTGATCGGGGTTCGTGCGGGCAGTGTCAGCGGCGCCTTGCGGGCCGGGTTTGATGCAGATCAATCGCCTCGCAGGATGCGCTCGCCCTCGCCCTCGATGTCGTCGAATTGGCCACGTTCCACGGCCCACCACAGGCCGGCCAGCACCAGCAGCACCAGGCCGACGGACAACGGAATGAGCAGGAACAGGATCTCCATCAGCGCGCATCCAGGCGGCCGCCGGCAAGCCGCGCCGCGTTGAGCACCACCAGCAGCGAACTGGCCGCCATGC
Organism: Variovorax sp.; assembly: GCA_035476655.1. Taxonomy (GTDB): domain Bacteria; phylum Pseudomonadota; class Gammaproteobacteria; order Burkholderiales; family Burkholderiaceae_C; genus Variovorax. The sequence goes on along the minus strand of DATILH010000203.1, from coordinate 417 downwards.
CCAGCCCGGCCAGCCAGGCCGGCAGCCAGCCGACCACCGCAAGCGGAATGCACGCCAGGTTGTACGCAGCCGCCCAGGCGAGGTTCTGCCGCACCACGCGCAAGGTGCTGCGGGCCTGCACGATGGCCTGCGGCACGACCATCAACTCGCCGCCCAGCGCGACGAAGTCCGCGCGGGCCTGCGCCAGCGGCACGGCTGCGCCGATGGCCAGCGAGGCATCGGCGCGGGCCAGCACCGGCCCGTCATTCAAGCCATCACCGACCATGAGGACGCGATGTCCCGCCACCTGCAGCGCCTGCACGTGGCGCAGCTTGCCTTCCGGCGAGCATTCGGACCGAAGCTGCGTGATGCCGACGCGTGCCGCCAGGGCCTGCGCCGCACCGGCGTGGTCGCCGGACAGCAGCTGAACCTGCAGGC
>DATILH010000202.1:0-4651 GCA_035476655.1 Variovorax sp. | reverse complement strand
CCGGGATCTTCGGATAGCCCTGCACGATCACCAGCACGCCGATGCCCAGCGCCAGCAGCAGCGCGCCGAAGATCGCGTCGTTCAGCTTCATTTGGCGATGCCGACCGCCTTCATCGTCGCGCCCAGCTCGGCATCCGACTTGGCCATGAACTTGCCAAAGTCCTCCGGCCCGGCGTAGATGACGCCGAAGCCGCGCGAGGCCATGAACTCGGTGTACTCCTTGCTGGCCGCCACCTTCTGCACCGCAGCGCTGAGCTTGTCGCGCACGTCGTTGGGAATGCCCTTGGGCGCGACGATGCCGCGCCAGGCCGCCATGGTCCAGTCGCTGCCGATGGCGGCCTTGAGCGTGGGCACGTTGGGATAGAGCCCGGCTGGCTTCTCGCTCATGATGGCCAGGCTCTTGACCTTGCCGGCATCGATCAGCGAGCGCGCCTCCGGCAGCGACACCGGCGCGATGTCGACGCCGCCCGCCACCATGTCCTGCAGGCCGGGCGCCGCGCCGTTGCTGGGCACCCAGGGCACGCTGGCCGGGTCGATCTTCTGGTCGCGCAGCAGGCCGGCGATGGCCAGGTGCCAGATGCCGCCCTGCCCCGTGCCCGAAGCCTTGTGCTTGCCCGGGTTGGCCTTGATCGCCGCCAGCAACTCGCCCAGGTTCTTGTAGGGCGCATCGGCGCGCACCTGCACGCCCGCCGGGTCGGCGTTGACCAGGCCGATCGGCGTGTAGGAGGCGCCGGTCAGCTCGGTCAGGCCCTGCCAATGCATCATGCCGATCTCGACCGTGGCCAGGCCGATGGTGTAGCCGTCCGGCTGCGCCGAGGCGATGGCCGCATGGCCCACCACGCCGCTGCCACCGGTGCGATTGACCACGGTGACCGGCTGGCCCAGGTCCTTCTCGAGCAGGCTGGCGATGATGCGTGCGGTGGCGTCCGTGCCGCCGCCGGCGCCCCAGGGCACGATCAGGGTGATTGGGCGCGCCGGATAGCCTTGTGCCAGTACCGGCGCGGCGGCTGACATCAAGGCCAGGCCGCCGAAAGTGGCGCAGGCCAGGCGCGAGATGAAGGAACGGCGTGAACGAGCGTGCATGCGTGTCTCCTGCCTTGGTGGAAGCGGCCTTTTTCGCATGCCTCGCCGCACTGGGCACTAGGCGAATCACGGGCTTGCGGGCCGCCCCGGCCTGTGGTCTGAAATCGGTTTCCTGGGGCATCATCGGCGGGCCGTGAAAAAAGAAAACATCGTCCCCTTCTTCGCCACCCTGCAGGCGGCCAACCCCACCCCCAAGACCGAACTCGAATACGGCACGCCCTTCGAGTTGCTGGCAGCAGTGCTGCTGTCGGCCCAGGCCACCGACGTCGGGGTGAACAAGGCCACGCGCAAGCTCTTTCCGGTGGCCAACACGCCGCAAGCCATCGCCCTGCTGGGCGTGGAAGGGCTGGAGCACTACATCAAGACCATCGGCCTGTACCGCAGCAAGGCCAGGCACCTGGTCGAGGCCAGCCGCATGCTGGTCGAGCACCACGGCGGTGAGGTGCCCAGGAGCCGGGCCGAGCTGGAGGCGCTGCCGGGCGTGGGCCGCAAGACGGCCAACGTGGTGCTCAACGTAGCCTTCGGCGAAGCCACCATCGCGGTGGACACGCACATCTTCCGGGTGGGCAACCGCACCGGCCTGGCGCCGGGCAAGACGCCGCTCGAGGTCGAGCTGAAGCTGGAGAAGCGCGTGCCGCCCGAATTCCGGCTGCACGCGCACCACTGGCTGATTCTCTTGGGCCGCTATGTCTGCGTGGCGCGCAAGCCCAGGTGCTGGGAATGCGCGGTGGCGGCCTTTTGCGACTACAAGCCCAAGACCCCGGCGCCGCGCTGAGCGCTCAAGGCGCCTCGATCAGGACGACTTCGCCCATGCCGATGGCGCGCGTCGGCCACTGGTCGGCGCGCTCGACCCGGCGCACGCCCTGGTGCAGCAGCAACACCGCGCGGATCACGCCGGCATGAGTGATCCAGGCGGCATCCTGGCGGCTGGCACGCCAGCTGTCGTAGGCATCGGCCACGCGGTTCATGAAGCCGTGGGTGTTCTCGCCGTTGCCGCCGGCCGGGGCCGCGGCGAAGTCGGCCAGCCAGCTGTCGAACTCCGCGCGCGGGATGTCGTTCCAGGCCCGGCCTTCCCAATCGCCAAAGCTCATCTCAGCAATGCGGGTGTCGAACTGCGCCTGCAGCTCCGGGCGCAGCGCTTCCAGCGCCAGCGCCAGTTGCGCGCAGCGGCCGAGCGGCGAGGCATAGAAGTCGATCGTGGGCGGCAGCAGCGGCGCCACGCGGGCGGCGATCTCGCGCGAGGCGACCTCCACCGCCCGGACGTCTGTCGCGCCATAGCAAAGGCCTTCCTCGCACTCCACCGGCCCGTGGCGCACCAGCCAAAGCCTGTTCACAACTGCACCGCCAGACCCAGGTAGAGCGCCAGTTCGCAGACCTGCTGCGTGGCACCAAGGCAGTCGCCGGTGAAGCCGGCCAGGCGTTGGCCGAAGCGATGGATCAGCCAGGCGGTGACTGCCGCTGCCAGCAGGCCCGCCACCAGCGCGTTGGCCAATGGCTGCAGCGCGAACAACAGTGCCGCGGCCGGCAGCGACCACGCCGTGGCAACTGCCAGCGAGCCGCCGCTGATGGCATCGGCCAGAGGCTTGGCCTTCCCGCCTTCCCCGCCGACGTAAGGCAGCTTGCGCATCACGAAAAGCGGCGCATAGCGCGACAGCACATGGGCCGCCAGCACGGCACCGGCCGCCGCCAACTCATCCTGGCCGGCGATGGTGGCCAGCAGCGCCACCTTGAGCCCGATGGCCAGCAGCATCGCGATGGCACCGAAGGCGCCGATGCGCGAGTCCTTCATGATCTCCAGCGCGCGTGCGCGATCCGGCGAGCCCCCCAGGCCGTCGGCTACGTCGGCCAGCCCGTCTTCATGAAAAGCGCCGGTGAGCCAGACGGTAGCGATCACGCAGAGCAGCGCTGCCGCCAGCGCACCCGCCTCGCCCGTCAGCAGCAGCAGGCCAAGGCCGAACACCGCCGCGCCGCAGGCCCCCACCACCCATCCCACGCCCGGAAAATGGCCGGCACTTTCGCGCAGCATGGCCGGGCTGAAGCCGACCCAGCGCGCCAATGCGCCAGTGATCGGAATGCGGGTGAAGAATTGCAGGGCCAGCAGGAAGTGGCGCACGCCCTTCATGGCGCTTGGTCCTGGCGCGACACACCGGCATCTTCGAAGCTGGCCATCTCGCGCAGGATGCGTGTGGCCGACTCCAGGAGGGGCCAGGCCAGCGCCGCGCCCGAGCCCTCGCCCAAGCGCAGTTCCAAGCGCAACAGCGGCGACAGTCCCAGGTGCCGCAGCAGCAGCGCATGCCCCGGCTCGGCCGATTCATGTGCTGCGACGCAGCGCTGCGCCACCCGGGGCTCCAGCGCCTGCGCCACCAGCACGGCAGCGCCGGTGATGAAGCCGTCGACCACGATCACCCGGCGCTGACGCGCTGCCTCCAGCACCACGCCGACCAGGGTCGCGATCTCGAAGCCGCCAAAGGCCGCCAGCGCCGCCAGCGGCGAACTCGCGTCGGCATGCAGCGCCAGCACTTCAGCCAGCACCGCGCGCTTGCGCGCCAGGCCGGGCGCGTCCAGCCCGGTGCCGACGCCGACGCAGGACCCGAGCGGAAGATCGGCAAGACGCGCCAGCAGCAGCGAGGCCGCCGAGGTGTTGCCGATGCCCATCTCGCCCAGCAGCAGCGCATTGCCCGGCAACTCGCGCACGATCTCGCGGCCGTTGCGGATGGCCTGCTCGCACTGGGCCGCGCTCATGGCCGGGCCCTGCGACGCATCGGCGGTACCGGGCGCCACCTTGCGGACCAGCAGGCCAGGCTGCGGCTCGAAGTCGTGGCGCACGCCGCAGTCCACCACCGTCAGCGCCAGGCCGTGCTGGCGCGCCAGCACGCTCACCGCCGCGCCGCCGGCCAGGAAGTTGTGCACCATCTGCCAGGTGACATCGCTCGGGTAGGCCGAGACGCCGCGTGCCGCCAACCCGTGATCGCCGGCGCACACCAGCATCTGCGGTGCCGAAAGCTGCGGCTGGAGGCTGCCCAGCACCTGGCCGATACGCAGGGCCAGGGACTCCAGGCGGCCCAGCGCGCCCACCGGCTTGGTCTTGTTGTCCAGCGCGCGCAGGAGGGCCGCGCTCAGGTCGGTCTCATACAGGTCGGCAATGGCCGGGACGAGATCCGTGCTTGTTCTTGTCATGCAATGAGGCCGGGCAGGACGCCGGCTTCGAAATGTTGGTCGATGAAATCGGCCAGACCGTCGAACACGCTGTCCAGGGTCGGGGCGCCCGAACCATACAGCGCCTGCAGCACGCGCGCATCCTCAAAAAGGCCATGCAGATAACAGCCCAGCACATTGCCGGCGCCGTTCTGCCAGCCCAGCCCCTCGGGCAGCACCGGATGGGCCAGGTCGCCGGCGGCCGCCAGCGCCGGATGCTGCGCCGTCTGGCCGTGGTGGATCTCGTAGCCCTGCACCGGCACGCCGGACAACGCGGCCCAGGCACCGTTCAATTCGCCGAAGGCGGCGGCACGCCGGCGCACCGTCTTGTCGCGCTCGAACACCGTGACCAGGGGCAAGAGGCCCAGGCCCG
>DATILH010000201.1:0-6680 GCA_035476655.1 Variovorax sp. | reverse complement strand
AACGCTGCCAGGTGGCCTCGGTTATTTCAGGACGCAGCGCTGTCTCTTCCTTGCGTCCATAGAAGGCGTTGTAACCGTCCCAGAGCGGCTTCCAAGCTTCGAAGTCGGTCTGCTGTATTGGGCGCACATGGATTGGTTCTGACATGTTGACTCAGTTGGATTCGACGAGTTGACCAACGCGCATTTTGCCGGAGCCTGCCGCAGTCTCTCTATCCATCGGATGTCATGCTCGTGTCACACCAGCTCGGTCCAATGTAATCGTTTACACGAAGGACGCCATGACAGTGCTGACAAGCCTCGCCGCCGGGGCCGTGCCCACCGCGCAGGACGTGGCCGACGCATCCAGTGTGTCCGTGGCCACGGTTTCCCGCGTCTTCAATTTTCCGGACAAGGTGCTGCCTGCCACGCGCAAACGCGTGCAGGCGGCCGCGCAGCGCCTGGGATACCTGCCCAACGCCAGCGCCCGCACGCTTCGGACGCAGCGCAGCCGAGTGCTGGGCGTGGTGCTCCCCACGCTCTTGAACCCAGTGTTCGCCGAGTGGCTGCAGGGCCTGGCGCAAGCGGCGACGCTGCACGGCTATTCCATCGTTCCCTTGACAACCGAGTACCAGTTGCCCCTCGAAGAACGGGCGGTGAATCTGCTGCTGGCGGGAAACGTCGACGGCATGATCCTGGTGGTGTCCAACCCAGCCCGCTCGCGCGCATTGAAGAAGCTGGGCAAGAGCCGCATTCCCTACGTGCTCGCCTACAACCGGCATCCCGCACACCCCTGCGTTTCCGTCGACGGCGAGCAGGCGGTCGCATCGGTGGTGGCGGAACTCGTGGGCCTGGGGCACCGGCGCATCGCCATGGTCTCGGGCCAGCTCGCCGCATCGGACCGTGCCCAGCAGCGGCACCGAGGCTACTTGAGCGGCATGCGCGCCGCGGGCCTCAAGCCCGCCTTGCTCGAGGTGCCGTTCGTGGACACGGCGGCGGGCGAAATCAAGTCATTCATGAAGCGCAAGGCCGCGCCCACCGCCTTGGTGTGCTCGAACGATCTTCTGGCGATCCGCAGCGTGCGCGCCTTGCGCCTGGCTGGCCTGCAAGTGCCCGGCGACGTGACCGTGGTGGGCTTTGACGGCATCGCGCTCGGCCGCGACCTGACGCCGGCGCTCAGCACCGTGGTCCAACCCAATGCGGCCATCGGCAAGATGGCCGTGGAACTCGTGATGCAGGTCCTGGCCAGCAGGCAGCGGTTGGACGCGACAGCGAGCGTGACGCTGCCATGGACTTTTCGCGAAGGGGAGTCTCGTGCCCCCGCGCGCCAGCCGATTCCGAAGATTTACCCACCACCGAAAGGAGCAACGACATGACGACGAATTTTCTCAGGCAGGCCTTCTGTGCCGCCGCGCTGGGCGCGGGCCTGGCCGCGTCCGCGGCCGCGCAGACGGCGATCTGCTACAACTGCCCGCCGGAATGGGCGGACTGGGGATCCCAGCTGCGCACCATCAAGGCCAAGACCGGCGTGACGGTGCCCCCGGACAACAAGAACTCCGGCCAGGCGTTGGCGCAGCTGGTCGCGGAAAAGGCCAGCCCCGTGGCTGACGTGACGTACATGGGCGTGACCTTCGCGATCCAGGCACAAAAGGATGGTGTGGTCACCGCCCACAAGCCGCCAACCTGGAGTGACATCCCTGACGGCCTGAAGGATCCCGCCGGACACTGGTTCACCATTCACTCGGGCACGCTCGGGTTCATGGTGAATGTCGACGCCCTCAAGGGCAAGCCGGTTCCGCGCGCATGGGCCGATCTGCTCAAGCCCGAGTACAAGGGCCTCATCGGTTACCTGGACCCCGCCTCTGCCTTCGTCGGCTACGTCGGCGCCGTGGCCGTGAACCAGGCCCGCGGCGGCACCATGGACAACTTCGCGCCCGCCATGGAGTATTTCAAGGCCCTCGCCAGGAACGAGCCCATCGTGCCGAAGCAGACGTCCTATGCGCGCGTCCTGTCGGGCGAGATCGGCATCCTGCTGGATTACGACTTCAACGCCTACCGGGCCAAGTACAAGGACAAGGCCAACGTCGAGTTCGTCATCCCGGCCGAAGGCACGGTTGTCGTGCCCTACGTCATGAGCCTGGTGACCAAAGGGCCGAACGCCGAGAGCGGCAAGAAGGTGCTCGACTTCGTGCTCTCCGACGAGGGCCAGGCGATCTGGGCCAATGCCTACCTGCGCCCGGTGCGTGCCAAGGCGATGCCGGCGGATGTGCAGGCGCGCTTCCTGCCGGCCTCGGAGTACGCACGCGCCAAGACCATCGACTACGGCAAGATGGCCGCGGTGCAGAAGGCGTTCTCCGACCGCTACCTGAAAGAAGTTCAGTAGTCCGCCATGGCCGACGCACGCATCCTCCCGCGCCAGATGCTGCTGGCGTGCGCGGCGCCGGCCGCCGCCTTCTTCGGCGCCTTCTGGCTGTTGCCGGTGGCGCGGCTCATCGCGCTGCCGGCCAGCAAGGGCATGGACACCTACCTGGCCGTGTTGACCAACCCGCGCTATCTGCAGAGCTTGCTCAACACCTTGCTGCTGTCGCTGGCCGTGACGCTCACCACGCTCGTGCTCGGCTGTGCGGTCGGCATCTACCTGGCACGGCGGCAGTTCTTCGGCAAGCGGGTGCTGCTGAGCCTGCTGACCCTGCCGCTGTCTTTTCCCGGCGTGATCGTCGGCTTCTTCCTGATCCTGCTGGGCGGCAGGCAAGGGCTCATCGCCGACATCAGTGCCGCCGTGGGCCTGGGCCGCGTCACCTTCGCGTACGGGCTGCTCGGCCTGTTCCTGGCCTATTTGTACTTCTCATTGCCGCGCGCCGTGGCAAGCTACACGGCCGCCGCAGAGGCAATGGACTACCAGCTTGAGGAAGCCGCCCGCTCCCTTGGCGCCTCCCGCCTGCGGGTTGTACGCGACGTCTGGATCCCCGAGTTGGCGCCGACGACGCTGGCGTGCGGCGCCATCCTGTTCGCCACATCGATGGGCGCCTTCGGCACCGCCTTCACGCTGTCGAGCAAGTACGAGGTGCTGCCCATCACCATCTACAACGAGTTCACCAACTATGCCAACTTCGCCCTGGCCGCTTCGCTGTCGATCGCCCTGGGCGTGCTGACCTGGGTGGTCCTGCTGCTGGCGCGGCACTTCAGCGAGCCTTCGGGCGCGGCGGGTTGACGAGCATGGCCCGCACGCATTCCCGCGCTCCTGTCCTGTTCACGATCACCTTGCTGGTGACCCTGTTCACCTTGCTGCCGATGCTGCTGTCGCTGGCCGCGGGCCTGGTCAACAACTACAGCACCGGCATTCGCAGTGGCTTCACCACACGCTGGCTGGTCGAGGTCTGGGAGGGCTACGGCGCCACCGTGGGCTGGTCGCTCGCCATCGCCTGTGCCTGCGTCGCCGGCAATCTGCTGATCGGCGTGCCCTGCGCCTACACGCTGGCCAGAACCCGCTCGCGCTGGGCCCGCGCGTTCGAGGAGGCCCTGACGCTGCCGGTGGCGGTGCCGGGCCTGGCGACTGCGCTTGCGTTGATCCTGGCCTACGGCGAACTGCGGACTTTCCGGCAAAGCTTTGCCTTCATCCTGGTCGGGCACATGGTGTTCACCCTGCCCTTCATGGTGCGGACCGTATCGTCCGCCTTCCAGCGCAAGGAACTGATCGCGCTGGAAGAAGCCGCGATGTCGCTGGGCGCCGGCTTCGGCCAGCGTTTCCTGGGCGTGCTGGTGCCGGCCGTGCTGCCTGCGATTCTGGCCGGCAGCCTGATGGTGTTCACCCTGTCAGTGGGCGAGTTCAACCTCACCTGGATGCTGCACACGCCATTGACCCGCACCCTGCCCGTGGGCCTGGCAGACAGCTACGCCTCGATGCGCATCGAGATCGGCTCGGCCTACACCATGGTCTTTTTCATCGTGATTCTTCCCGTGCTCTGGGGACTCCAGTACGCGGCTCAGCTCATGCAAAGGCGATATGGAACTTGAAAGAATTCAGGTCGAGGTCAGCGATTGCGCGAAGACCTACCCCGACGGCACACGCGGCCTCCTGCCCACATCGCTGACGGTGCAACCCGGCGAAGTGCTGGCGCTGCTGGGGCCGTCCGGCTGCGGCAAAACCACACTGCTGCGGCTCATCGCGGGCCTGGAGACGCCCGACGCCGGCAGCCGCATCCTGTTCGGCGAGCAGGACGTCACCCGCCGGCCGATCGAGACCCGCGGCGTCGGCATGGTGTTCCAGCACTACGCGCTGTTCCCGCAGATGACGGTGGAGGCCAACATCGCCTACGGCCCGCGCATCCGCAAGTTGCCGGACGCCGAGGTGCGCAAGGTGGTCGGCGAGCTGGTCGATCTGGTGCGCCTCAATGGGCTGGAGAAGAAGCGGCCGGCGGAGTTGTCCGGCGGGCAACGCCAGCGCGTCGCACTGGCGCGTGCCGTGGCCGTGCGGCCCCGCGTGCTGCTGCTGGACGAACCGCTCACCGCATTGGATGCCAAGCTCAAGGAGTCGCTGCGGGACGAGCTGGCACTGCTGCTGCGCCGTCTCGGCATCACGGCCATTCACGTCACGCACGACCAGCAGGAGGCGTTGGCGATTGCCGACCGCCTCGCGGTGATGCAAGGCGGGCGCATCGTGCAGGTCGGCAACGGTGAAGAACTCTACCGCGCGCCCAAGCACCCGTTCGTGGCCGAATTTCTAGGCCGTGTAAACCGCCTCTTGCGCGACGCGCCCGCGCTCGCGCGTGGTGTGGTCGATCTGGCCGGCGCCAGCATCGCCTGCCCCGACGCGCTGCGCCACGAACGCACGCTGCTGGTCCGCCCGGAGGACATCCGCATTGGCGAGGCCCAAGCCGGCTGGGGCCGGGCGTTGGTGCAGCAGCGGATCTTCCTCGGCGACCGGGTCCATTTGCGCGTCGAAGTCGCCGGACATGGCACGCTGCTGGTGGACGCGCCCCGCGATACCAGCTTCCGGCCCGGGGATGCCGTGGGCCTGCACATCGAGCCGACCCGATTGATGCGAAGCAGTGAGAACGCCGTATGAAAACCATCATCGCCCAGATCACCGACACGCACATCCGCGCCCCTGGCAAGCTGGCCTACGGGCGCCTGGACACCGCCCCGTACCTCGAAGCCGCGGTCCAGTGCGTGCAGCGGCTTCGGCAGACGCCGAGCGCTGTCTTGCTGACCGGGGACCTGACGGACTTTGGCCGCCCGCAGGAGTACGCGCATCTCAGGCACCTGCTCGCGCCGCTTCGCATGCCGTATTTCCTGATGCCCGGCAACCACGACGATCGCGCGCAACTGCGCGCCAGTTTCCCCGAGCATGCCTATCTGGGCGCCGAGGGCTTCGTCCAATACAGCGTGAACCTCGGCGCGATCCGCGTGCTCGCGCTGGACACCACGGAACCCGGCGAAAGCGCCGGGCGGCTGTGCGCAGCGCGACTGCGATGGCTTGAGCGCGAGCTCTCCAGCCAGCCGCGCAGCCCCACCGTGGTCGCGATGCATCACCCGCCGTTCAAGACCATGATCGGCCACATGGACCGCATCGGCCTGCTCGAAGGCGCTGCCGAACTGGAGGCCATCGTTGCCAGCCATCCGCAGGTGGAGCGCATCGTCTGCGGCCACCTGCATCGGACCATCTACCGGCGCTTCGGAGGGACCATCGCATCCACCGCGCCAAGCCCCGCGCACCAGGTCTGCCTGGATCTGGACCCCGACGCCCGGTCCGAATGGAACTTGGAGCCTCCGGGCATTCACCTGCACGCGTGGAGCCAGGACGAGGGATTGGTCACGCATGTGGCGGCCATTGGCTCCTACGCGGGGCCGCACCCGTTCCACGCGGACGACGGCGCGTTGATCGATTGAGCCACCACCAGCGCGGGAATCTCGCTGCGGCCAATGCCCAGGTCGGCCAGCTCGTGGTCGGACATCGCGTGCAGCTGCGCCGCCTGATGGCGCTGCGCGCCGGACGCGCGCGAAGAGAGGAATGATTTCAGCCGGTCGGCATAGTGTTGGAGTTGCATGGGCGCCATGTTGGTCGCTACACTGGTATTTGTGAAGTTGCAAATCCTGATCCGACATATCAGTATTCCTGATGCGTGAACTGAACCTGGACCATCTGCGCACACTGGTGGCGATTGCCGACCTGGGCACCTTTTCGGCGGCGGCGCTGGCCCTGCACCTGGCCCAGCCGACGGTGAGCCTGCACATCAGCGAGCTGGAAACGCGGCTCGGCGCGAAGCTGGTGCTGCGCGGCGGCCGCCGCGTGGTGCCGACGCCGGCCGGCGCCATGCTGGTGGACCGGGCGCGCCGGCTGCTGCGCGAGGCCGACGACATTGCCGAGACCGTGCAGCGCCATGCGCGCGGCATCAGCGGCCGGGTGCGGCTGGGCACGTCGACCAGCATCCTGGCCTACCTGATGCCGCGCGTGCTCGAGGCGATGCGCGAAGCGCACCCCGACATCGATGTGGACGTGAACATCGTCGGCACCCACGACGGCCTGGCCCGGCTGGCCGCCGGCACGCTGGACGTGGCGCTCATCGCCCCGCCCGAGGCGTCGGCCGACCTGGTGGTGGCGCGCTGGCGGCGCGACCCTATGATGGCCTTGCTGCCGGCGGATTGGCCGGCACCCAGGCGCGCCACACCGCAATGGCTGGCCAGCAAGCCGCTGATCTTCAACG